>NZ_CAWPKW010000227.1:0-4341 GCF_963888615.1 Brasilonema octagenarum UFV-OR1
CGTGAACGCGCAGCGTGTCCCTTTGGGACTCAGGGCTCAGGACTCAGCGTCTCCGAACGCGAGTGCGTGCCCGCAGGGCTTAGGAGATACCCGAAGGGGTTTCCCGACTTGGGGCGACTGCCGTTCAGAATGAACTTCTGTGCGACTGGCGGATGAATAAATGGTGAAACACCACACCAAATTTTCAATCTGGTGGTCTCCAATCAGTGGCGGGTTCTACCGTCTGAATTCTGAATTGCTGAATTCTGACTTGTTCTTCAAAAACATAGATTATAAACCATATGGTGAGGGCACAGCATTGCTGTGCCCTTATAATTAACCTGTGTTCTACCTAATGGAAAAGAAAAATTATTTTTTAATGAGTAACACAGTAAAATAGCCATACTAACAGGCTGGACTGTTATAATAAATCCGCTTTACTAACTGCTTTTTAACCCAATACGGTTCAGTTAAAGCTAAAAATCAACACCTACTGGTAACTGATAAGTGATAACTTTCTTATGGTAGATGACAATAAGCATCATAAAATATAAACCTTAAATAAGGAGATTATTTTCACCAGACACTAAGATATAAAATCAATAAAGTCTTATGAACAAAAAATACCTAAATAATAATCAAAAGCTTATCAAATTAAATATAGATGGTTTCGAGCACAAAAATAATCTCACAAACAAATTCTTTTGTAACAAACCGATAACTCACTTATTGTTACCACTTCTGGGAGTAGGAATTACATTTTTGAGTGCCTGCTCAATAAACTCATCCAGAAACGTCGAAGCTTCACGGGAGACTAATACTGCTAATGCTCAACCAGTCCAACAGTCTGCTACTCCAAATAACCGTCCTCTGACACCAACTCCAGAGGATAATAACTTTGTAGTTGCTGTGGTAAATAAGGTTGAACCTGCGGTAGTGCAAATTAATACTTCCAGAACTGTCAGAAGCCAAGTCCCAGAGATCTTAAATGACCCATTCTATCAACGGTTTTTTGGTCGGCAGATACCAGCACAGCCTCAAGAGAAAGTGGTGCGTGGTGTTGGTTCTGGTTTTGTGATTAATGCTAATGGACAGATTCTCACAAATGCTCACGTTGTCAACGATGCTGATACAGTATCGGTATCATTGTCCGACGGTCGTACTGTTGAAGGAAAAGTCTTGGGACAAGACAAATTGACTGATATTGCGGTTGTGCAAGTTCCACTAAATAACCTGCCAACTGTAGAACTGGCAACATCTCAGCGGGTTCAGCCAGGACAGTGGGCGATCGCAATCGGGAATCCCTTAGGTTTGCAAGAAACGGTAACAGTGGGCGTTGTTAGTGCAACGGATCGTTCTATTAGTGATATCGGTGCATCTGATAACCGCGTTGGTTATATTCAAACTGACGCAGCCATTAATCCTGGAAACTCCGGCGGACCACTGCTAAATGCTCGTGGTCAAGTTATTGGGGTCAACACAGCTATTATCCAGGGCGCTCAAGGAATAGGCTTTGCGATTCCCATCAACACCGCCGAGCGAATTGCCCAACAATTAATTACTCAGGGCAAAGTTGAACATCCCTTCATAGGGATTCAGATGGTATCCCTGACACCTGAACTTAAGCAACGGATTAACAGCCTTTCTAATAGTAACGTCCGCGTGCAAGCAGACCAAGGCATTCTGATTGTCCGCGTTCTTCCTGGTTCTCCGGCTGATAGAGCCGGAATACGTCCAGGAGATGTCATCCGACAAATCAACAATCAATCTGTTACCACTGCGGATACAGTGCAGCAGATAATTGATAAAAGTGGCGTTGGGGCAAACGTGCAAATGCAACTGCAACGTAATGACACAACCGTGCAAGTTACAGTACAACCTGGGTCGAGACCAGCAAATGCGCAATAACTTTGGGAGGATGCTTGGAAGTAAAAAAGCTCCCTAACGTTATCCACAACATTAGGCAATGCTTGCAGAAGTCATTTGGAGTCGCCCTGAATTTGCAACTGGGGCTTCTGTTAGCTGAGTTGCAAATTTGCGAATTTTGCATTTGCCATTCCACAGTACAAACTCCTTTTGACTTCTCAAGTTGCGATCACAAGGCTATTTTCTCCGGATTTTACTTAAATCCCAAGTATAATAACCAGTTTTTTCAGGAACTCTAGAGAATCTTCCTATCCGGTGACCTCTAGAAAGTTCATTATGCACGGCAGTTTTTATCTCTGCTAGTTCTTCAGCATTGAGTTCTCCATAAAGTCCTGTGATCACATCAGCTACGCTGAAGATTTTCCCGGAATTTTTCTGCAAGAGTATGCAGATGGCATCAATCAAAAATTTACCTTCATATTCAGGTACCATTGATGCCCTTTTTGCCTTGGGGAGTAGGAAGGGTTTCTTCTTTTTAGGTTTGATTATCTTGGATTTGACTTTACCATTTGCTGGTATTATCAAGCTTAAATCCAGAGTATAACACCCTGGCTCATCCGGAACGGCAGCCCAGTAACTCTTTTCTTTGCCGTGTGTCAGAGAGGATTGGATGCGACTTTTGACGATTTTGAACACACTTGGCTCTAAATCGCCAAAAAGTGAGCGCACAACAAAGTCTATATGACAGACACTTCCAGCATTCTCTCGCAATATTTTCTCTATCGCTTGCATTCGCGTGAGAACTTGGAACTGGGGCAGCATTGGAACATCTGTCCCAGGAGAGTAATCGTTATTCTGGGTTGGTATCTCCTTTTGTGGGGATGAAGTGGGTGATGTAACTACCGTGTTTTCTTCGTCGGGTGACTCCTCATCTAAATCTATGTGCTGGTCTTCATCGTCTGGGAGTTCTGAGTCGATCGCTTGTTGTTGTTCAACATCATCCAAATCTACGTCGGATGAGGACTCCGAGTCTGGGAGTTCTGAGTCGATCGCTTGTTGTTGTTCAGCATCATCCAAATCTACGTCGGATGAGGACTCCGAGTCTGGGAGTTCTGAGTTGATCGCTTGTTGTTGTTCAGCATCATCCAAATCTATGTCGGATGAGGACTCCGAGTCTGGGAGTTCTGAGTCCTTCGCTTGTTGTTGTTCAACATCAGAAATATTCTTGAACTGTTGTGGTGAGAAGGAATCTTGTTGGCTAGGAGTGGGTGCAAAAGACAACATCTCAACGACAGCCGTTAGATCGTCGCGTTCATCAACACCAGACCAGTTGGATAACAAGGCTTCTACATGGACAAGTTGCGATCGCGCAGTTCGCCATAAGCGTTCATACTCTTCAGTAAGAGCAGTATAGTACTCCCGTAATTCCAAAAGTGGCTCCAACAATGTTTGGGGTGGTGGCTCTAGTTTTCCCTTAGTAGTCATATAGCTTCAACTCAATCCAAATCAGTTTTAGATTTATAGGTCATTGGTCTAGGTTTAGCCTTTTGAGGCTTCATTAATGATTTTTTCGGTGGTTGAGGAGGACGACATTGTTCACAATATAACGGTCGAGAACCGTAAGTCTCGCGCTTCGCCGGAACACCGCATTCCTTACAGAGGAAGTTGAAAACCCGCGTATGAATCGTCCGTTTGTGTGCCTTAACAGTGTATTCTCTAACAGAGACTAATTTACTTGCCATAATCAGAATTTGTGAATTTTTGTCCGGTCAATATAGCTATTGGAGCAGAGGAGCTTGCAGAAATATGACGCAACCAGCACGTTTTTGCCACTCATTGACTTAGGGATAGCTTTTTGTGCAACGCCTGACGCAAAACTCCATTTTGTCAAGTCGAAAAGGCTTTCTCGTCGTTTGTGAAGATGAGAAATGGGTTTATAATAAACCCTCAAACACCTTTCTACGACCATATCTTATCCTTCACGCTAGCGCCAATGTTGTCACTCTAGCACAGCATCTTGTACTGACTGTGCCAATATGAGGCAAACACTAAATACGTTTTTTTGGAGAGTGCCATCGTTCTGCAAGATTGTCTTGAAGAGATCTTTGAGGCACTCGGACAGGGTGTAGGCATCAATACTACGAAGTAATACAGGGTTTTAACTACAAACAAGCAATTTATCTACATATTTTAATTAAAGCATTGCAAATTCCCTGTTGGTTCATTTAAGATTCATCATTTCAAACAAAAAAATAAGTTCTACAATTTTCAGATTTCCCTGGTTAATCTTTAGTGCTACTTGTAGCGTAGTTTTCACACACCATCAATGCACCATTACTCTACCATCACCGAATAATTTCGGCGGTATGTTTAAATCTGTCAAGGTTTGCATACATTGTTTTCAGACTTTTATCACATTTTTACTTTTCTCATTGAAGAAGAATTCACCCTAGTGGGAACGGCCACGCCTTACGGCTATCGGGTGTGCGCAGAGCG
>NZ_CAWPKW010000228.1:0-4307 GCF_963888615.1 Brasilonema octagenarum UFV-OR1
GCAAGGCAAACTTATTTTTACTCAATCCAGCCGGGATCATTTTTGGACCAAATGCGAGTTTGCAAATTGGTGGTTCATTTTTAGGAAGTACGGCGAATAGTTTGCTGTTTAAGGATGGGTTTGAGTTTAGTGCGACGAATCCGCAAGCAGCGCCGTTGTTAACTATCAATGTTCCGATTGGATTGGGATTTAGGAATAATCCTCAAAATATCACTAGTCAGTCTGCTGGTCTTGAGGTTCCACAAGGAAACTATTTAGCACTAGTAGGCGGTAACGTCAGTTTAAATGGCGGGATACTGTTCGCACCAGCAGGACGAGTTGAGTTAGGAGGATTATCTGCGGCGGGAACGGTGGGACTTAATGGTGATGGAAGTTTGAGTTTTCCTGTGGGAGTGCAACGTGCTGATGTCTCGCTGACTAATCGTGTGATCGCTTACGTTAGCGCAGGTGGCGGCGGCAATATTGCAGTGAATGCCAGAAATTTAGAGCTTTCGGGAGGAAGTCTTCTTTTTGCAGGAATACAAACTGGTTTAGGAACACCAGGCGCTCAAGCAGGCGATATTAAAATTGATGCAAAAGATACTGTTTCTTTAGATGGAAGCGGAGTAGCTAATTTTGTACAAGAAGGAGGCTTGGGCAACGCAGGTAACATTCAAATCACGACTCAAAATCTAACTCTCAAGAATAGAGCTGTGTTGAGTACCGGTACCTCCGGCACAGGCAATGGGGGTATTTTGACAATTAATGCCAAAGGTAGCATTTCCTTGGACAACAGTCCAATAAGGAGCAGCGTAGAATCAACAGGTGTGGGCAATGCAGGTGACATCAATATCACCACTGGTTCTCTAGATCTCAAAAATGGCTCTCAAATTATTGGTGGCACCTTCGGCACAGGAAATGGTGGTATCGTCAAGATTAATGCCAGCGATACCATCTCTGTAGATGGTCGAAACAGCGGTGGAGCTTACAGTGCCATTGGCTCTCGTGTGGAACCTAGCGCTAAGAAGGGTGATGCAGGTAGTGTTCAAATCACGACAAAAGACTTAACTTTGGGCAATGGGAATTTTGTCAGTGCTAAAACTTTCAGTCTTGGTAATGCAGGCAGTGTAGAAATTAATGCCAAAGGTTCTGTTTTGGTTGATGGAGGTGAAATTACCAGCACTGTAGAAGAAAAAGGTGTAGGCAACGCAGGTGGCGTTCAATTAACAACCACGAACCTAACTCTCAAAAATGGCGCAGTAGTGTCTACGAATACACTTGGTGAAGGAAGTGCAGGTAACGTGTTTATCAAAGCCAGTAATGCCTCCTTAGAAGGAAACTTCTCCTTAGGGGGCAATAATACTCGTATCTCCGCCGTTGTACGAGAAGATGCCACAAAAGCCATTAGTCCTGGAAACATCAGCATCATCACAGACAAGCTCTCACTCACAAATGGTGCTCAAGTAGTTGCCAGCACTGCTGGACAGGGGAATGCAGGCAATATCGTTATCACAGCTGGTGAGATTTCGTTTGCAGGAATAGCTACTGATGGCGAAGACAATTATCCCAGTGGCGTTTTCAGTACGGTGAGAGACACAGGCAGAGGTAATGGCGGAGAAATCCGTATTAGTGCAGACAAACTCTCACTCACTGATGGCGCTCGACTTTCTGCCAGTACTTCTGGACAAGGGAATGCCGGAAAGGTAAAGCTTGAGATTCGCAACGGCGTTACAATTGCGGGAGTCAATGATGGTACCAGCAGTGGTATCTTCAATAATGTCAACACCGGAGGTGTGGGTAATGCGGGTGGCGTTGAGATTACCACAGACAACTTCTCACTCACCAATGGCGCTCGACTGTCTACCAGTACTTCTGGACAGGGAAATGGAGGTAATATAACGATTAATGCTAGGGATACTGTTTCCTTGGCAGGAGATGGCACTTCGATCATAACTGATGTCAACCCAGTAGACGCTGAACAAATCAAGCGCAATGGCGGAAACATCAGTATCACCACAGACAAACTCTCACTCACCAATGGTGCTCAACTTTCTGCCAGCACTGGTGGACTAGGAGATGCAGGTAATGTTATCGTTTCCGCTCGTGAGGTTTCGTTTGCAGGAATAAGTAGCGATGGCGAAGACAATTATCCCAGTGGCATTTTCAGTAGGGTGGAAGACACAGGCATAGGTAATGGCGGAGAAATCCGTATTAGCGCAGACAAACTCTCACTCACTGATGGCGCTCTACTTTCTACCAGCACTTTTGGACAAGGGAATGCCGGAAAGGTAAAGCTTGATATTCGCAACGGCATCACAATTACAGGAGTCAATGATGGTACCCGCAGTGGCATCTTCAGTAATGTTAACACTGGGGCTGTGGGTAATGCAGGTGGGATTGATATTAATGCGCGATCGCTCTCTCTAACCAATGGCGGTAGAATCTCTACCACTAACACTAACACTGGCACTGGCGCTGCAGGTAACATCAACATCACAACTGCTAAGGACATCCGATTAGACAACCAGGCATTAATTACCGCCAACACAAATGGGGGAGAGGGCAACATTACCCTGAATTCAGGCGACTTAATCTTGCGCCGCAAGAGCAGCATCACTACTAACGCCACAGGTACAGCAACGGGAGGCAACATTACCATCAACACTGGTAACTTGGTAGCCTTAGAAAATAGCAAAATTACCGCCAATGCTGAACAAGGTTATGGAGGCAATATCTTCATAACAACCACCGGCGGCAGATTTCTTTCACCAGACAGCGTCATCTCAGCCACTTCTGAAGCAGGTCCGCAGTTCAATGGAATTGTGCAATTTAACACACAGCTAACTGACCCCACTCGTGGATTATTTGAATTGTCAGAAGCTGTCATCGACCCCGCTCAGCAGGTTGCCCAAAATCCCTGTTCCAAAGGTTTTGGTAGTAGCTTTACGATCACAGGACGTGGCGGACTTCCAACTGATCCCCAAAAAGTCCTCAGTAGTGACAATGTGCGCGTTGATTTAATTCAGCCTGTCACCAGGACAGTGAATTCAACAAGTACAACTTATAAGCAGCCATCTCAAAAACCACCTCTCAAAAAGATAGTACCCGTTCAAGGTTGGATATATAACGAAAAAGGTGAGGTGGTGCTGGTCGGTTATGATCCTACCAAGGTTGGTGTACAACGGGAACAGCCTGCACCTAATAGTAGTTGTGCTGCAGTGAAGTAGATGTGTGGGGTTAGGAACTGAAAGATAATTTCTGGGTATATCTAGGCAACTCTTCCGGAATGCCTATATAATTGAATGTATTCTACATTAGAGGCAAGCATGGAGGACATTCAATCAGTGACTATCAGCATCGGCGATGCTGCAAAAGAGTTAGGCGTTTCTGTGGACACGATTAGGAGATGGTCAGACCAAGGCAAGATTAGATATGAACGAGCACCTAGTGGACACAGACGCTTTTATTTAGCAGACATTAAACGACTCACTCCGCGTGACTTAAAGCAACTAGATGACCGGATAACCATCAACTACGCTCGTGTTTCAAGCCATGATCAAAAAGCTGATTTAGTACGTCAAGCACAAGTATTAGAAGCATTCAGTTCTGCCAACGGATGGCAGTTTGAAACTATTCAAGATTTGGGCAGTGGTTTGAACTACCAGAAGAAAGGACTTCAGAAACTTCTCAAACGTATTATGCAAGGCGATGTCGCAAGATTGGTACTAACCCACAAAGACAGGTTGCTACGATTTGGAGCAGAGCTTGTTTTTGCGATGTGTGAGGAATTTGAGACAGAAGTGGTAATTATCAACAAGTCCAACGAGGAAGTCCCATTTGAGCAAGAACTAGTCCAAGACATGATTGAACTGATTACCGTATTCTCTGCTCGGTTGTATGGTTCCAGAAGTAAGAAAAACAAAAAACTTATTGATGGTATGACTCAAGTAGTTAACGAGGTGAAGTAAGATGGCGACTCTCACATATGTAAAAGGATTACCGACTCCAACAGAAGAATTGAATAGCTTAGGACTCACTGAGTTTGAGATGTTCTTGTCTGCTTACAGTCCGGTATTCCACAAAGCAGCATGTGAGACAGCTAACTATCTTCTCTCTGGTCAATTGTTCAATAAATCCAGTTGGAACACCTATCTACAAAAGACATTTGGCATTTCAAAGCGCCATGCAAACGGTGTGATAAGCCATGCTCAAGGAGCAGTTGACGCTTCTAAAGAGCATCGCAAGCGCCATACCAAGACATTGGAAGGTAAACTTACAGCAATTTTCAGGTAAATAGACCACAGTGGTTGAACCAACCGAAGGCATCA
>NZ_CAWPKW010000229.1:0-4239 GCF_963888615.1 Brasilonema octagenarum UFV-OR1
CCCAAGTGGAGCAACTGCCGTGGAGTCAAATGTATCAGGATTTTTGTGAAAGGGTATTACTGCTTATACCAAGCTTGTCGCCACTTCTTCATTTGTGCAATTTCTTGTTGTTGAGAAGTGATGATATTTTGAGCCAGTTTCTTGATTTCAGGGCGCTTGGATTTATTCAATGCATCTTGCGCCATTGTCACCGCTGCTTCATGATGTGGAATCATTGCATTGATGAAACGCAAGTCAAACTCGCTATCAGCCGCTCCCAAGTCCATGTCCATTCGCATAGCTTTAGATTGTTCAGGAGACATTTCCATCATGTGATTCATCTGGGTATTCCAAGCCATTGGCGTGCTAGGTGCTTTGGGATACCATGCTGTGCGCCACTGTTTCAACTCAGCGATTTCTTTGTTTTGAGCTTTGATGATTTCCTGTGCCAGCTTTTTGATTTCAGGACGTTTTGATTTCTGCAGGGCAACTTTAGCCATCACCACAGCACCTTCATGGTGTGGAGTCATCGCATCAATGAACCGCAAATCGTAGTTCGCATCGGCTGAACCTAAATCCATGCTGTGATTCATGTCACTACTATGATTCATACCACCGTGGTTCATCTGCTGCTTGTCGCTAGCCTCAGTTGCAGTGGTGTTTGGGGCTTGAGTTTGATTTTGGGAAGTTGTTGTAGAACAGGCGCTTAGGGATGCGAGTGCGATAAAGGTAACTGTAAAAAACCCAGTTTTCCAAGAAACACGTTGCATAGAATTTTATCCATATTATGGTTTGTAGCTCTATTGTGAAATCTCCAGTCAACTAGAGAGTCAACTATAATGTTTTGCTATAGTCGTTCACTGTTGGTGCAAAATCCTATGCCCTGGAATTTTCTCCCCAATTTCTGAGTAGTGTAAAGACGTTGCACTGCAACGTCTTGACAAATGTTAATCTCCCAAATAAATACCCAAACCACGAGCAGTTTTGACTAAAGTATCCTCTGGGTTGACAGCTCTATACTGAGCGATCGCCTCAGCAATGGGTACAGGAAAAACTCGGCGATTTTGCCATGTTACCATGTAGTCATATTTACCTTCATCAATGAGGTTTACTGCTGCTACACCAAAGGCAGCTGCCACGAGTCGATCCAGTGGTGAAGCGGTTCCACCCCGTTGGATGTGTCCTAATACTGTGACTCGGGTTTCTGCACCAATGCGATCGCTAATTTGATCAGCTAAGTATTGACCAATACCACCATACCGAGATTGACCCAAGCGATTTGTCATTGTGATACTTTCACCTTCTTGAGTACGAACTGCCTCGGAAACAATAATTAAACAATAGTTTTTGCCTTTTTCTTGGCGCTGTTTAATTTTGTTGCAGATGTGGTCAATCGTGTAGAGAATTTCTGGAATTAAAATCACATCTGCGCCCCCTGCAATTCCCGCAGCAATGGCAATGTGTCCTGCATCACGACCCATGACTTCTAAAATCATGACTCGACTGTGAGAAGCAGCTGTAAAATGTAACCTATCGAGTGCTTCTGTGGCAATATTAACTGCAGTATCAAAACCGATAGCATGTTCAGTAATCCCAATATCATTATCAATCGTTTTGGGAATACCTACTAAATTAATCCCGCCTTGTTGTGCCAAGCGACGGAGAATAGCCAAGCTACCATCGCCACCAATCCCAATCAAAGCATCTAAACCGAGTTGATGGTAGCCTGCAATGATTTCTTCTGAGCGATCGCATACACTGCCATCAGCCATAGGAAAAGCAAAAGGATCACCTTTGTTGGTGGTTCCTAACATTGTCCCACCAGAAGTTAATAGCGGGTCAACTTGGTCGATTTCCAGTTTTGTGAATTGCGGTGGACGCGCCATTAATCCCACAGTTGCTTGACGAATTCCCAGCACTTCCCAACCTTTTCCACAAGCACAATGGACAACAGCTCTGATCACTGCATTCAAACCAGAGCAATCTCCTCCACTAGTAAGAATGCCAATACGCTTGTATTTTCCCATATGTTCTTTAACATTTCAAATGTGAAATATATTTGGTAGTACATTAAAGATTAGCAGCATTCAATAACCGAAAATCCCAGGGTTGGGAACTGTATGCAGAAGAACTAGTGCGATAGTCAAGAAGAAGGGTGTGGGGCATGGGGTGTGGGGTGTAGTTTAATTGGTGGGAGCTTGCACCCTTCTATTCCGGAGGTAGGTGTACAAAAATACAATTTTCTCTTTTTCCCCTACACCCCTATCAAATGAAGTTAAAAGTTAAAAGGCAAAAGGCAAAAGAAAAAATTCCTTCTTTTTACTTTTTACTTGGTTCTTTTTACTTGTTTTGCCCTTACACCCTAGTTTCGGTCAGACAGCACTACACCAGAGAAGCCAGTACTCGAAAGTGAGTGTTACAGCTTGTAAGCGCAAAAGCGACGCTAAGGGCGTAAGCGCAAAGCGTTCTTATGGCATACAAAGCAGCCATGCTGTAAGTATAAGCTGATGCTTCTGACTCATCGTCCTAGGGGTCTGTTTTAAACACAGGCTCCTTTTCTTTTTATACTTGTACAAACACCTTGCTTTGATCACGCTTGTGCTTTTTTAAGTCTAAATTCCAGTACTTTAGGAGAGTCTTTCATGAAGATATCAGATGCAGATAAGGCAAAACGAATCGTATCTCCCTGGTGGCGCTGGCCTCTTGAAGCTTTCTTCCCGGATAAAAAATTTGATGGACAATTCCAAAATCCAGGTAATGAACAAGTTTTTGATTTTGACGCAGTGATGGAATCTTTTGATCCAATCACCATGATTACATCTGAGATTACTTATTATCCAGAAAATGATAAGCGTGAACTTTTTGCAGTATTTGTCTCTGGGCTGGGACAAAGTGAATCAGAATCTTCAAAAAGGAGCCGTAGATATGCTGATACTCTTTTAACTGGCATCGCCAATATGAACAACTCCACTTTTCTTAAAAAACGTCCAGTTGTCGCTTGCATTAACCGACGCCTTGACTGGGCTAATGCAGCTCTTGACTATTTCGGTTTATCTGGTAGTCCAGTCATTGAAAATTTAGCAACTTTGATAACTTATGCTGTAAACAATTCAAAACCTCTCAATTTATCAGGCGATAGTCTTGGTACAATTTTTTTGGCTAGAGCTATTAAGCTTGCTAAAACAAATTTTATTTGTGAACACGCTAGGGTGTTTGACTTTAAACAACGACGAATTCAAGAACAGATTTGGAAGCAACGCACTAGTCAACTCATCAATGTTTTCACCTTTGGAAATGGCTATCAAAAATGGGTAGCAGGTCCAAATTACATTATGGTTTTCATTCAAGGCGATCCATTAACAGAGAATTTTGGAATAACACCCCAAAGAGCTATAAAGCAAAAACGAAAGGATATAAAATTTTTGATATTTCCGCGTTTGTTTACTCAAGGCAGCTTTGAAGCCCATAACATGATGTTTACAATCGAACTTCTTCGCGAAACCTTTGACAAAAATCATATTGAAATTGGTGATTTTTTGGGCTTATATAACAAACTCAATTCCGGCACCCTAAAAATTGCCACACCTGATGAAGTAACATGGCCAAGGGACATGAAAGATTACACATGGGATCAAAACAGCCTCAAGTCAATTCCATCTTTATCGCGACAGGAATCAAATTTTAACTGATATATAGCAATCCGTGCATGTTACCGGTGAGTATGCCTTGAACTCAAGTTCAAGGCTTATAGCCAAAGTCCGTTAAAACGGACTGAAATATATATCCAGTGAGCTAATCGCATACTTCAGCTCTTAGCCCCTGAATTTATTTCTAGGCGGACGAAAAAGTACGTGCAAGATCTGAGTATAGGAATCCGGTAGCGAGATTGTGCAAGAAATATCAATACAGTTCAGTTAGTGGTAATACCAATTCTCCATGAATATGCACTTAATGTTTTTTAAACGAACCGCCAAGACGCCAAGAACGCCAAGAATGAAAGAGTAAGTATTAAGTGCAAGTTTACAGAGAATTGGTATAAGTAGATCAACATTAAAAAACGTAAAAAGGTAGTGGAAGACAAATCAAAGCTCCTCATTTTCATATTGTCATCAACGCTTTCAGCCTTAACTGAACCGTGATTGAAAAAGAGCAATAACAGACATTACTGATGAGCAGTTAAGGAGAATTGTAGGTTGGGTTGAACGTAGTGAAACCCAACAAAGTCCCGAAAATGTTGGTTTATGTCCTGCGGACACGCTG
>NZ_CAWPKW010000230.1:0-4220 GCF_963888615.1 Brasilonema octagenarum UFV-OR1
TGTCCCTTTGGGACTCAGGGCTCAGGAGATAGCTTCGCCGAACGTCCGAACGGGAATAGGGAAAAAGGTGTTTCTTTTATTCATTGCGGGCGTGTAATCGCGCCCCTTGGGCGCTCATATCTTGCACTCCTGCCAACAACCGCCTAGGGTTTAAACCCCAGTCTGATAGTAAAAGTCGTCTAAAGACGACTGCATAAGCCTTTGAGTCTACTTTAGTAGACTTGGACTGTGAGCCTCGGAATTGATTCCGAGGCGGACGAGGTTGGGTTCTTGAGCATGGTGCAAAATCTCAGTTACCGGGGATTTGTCTCAATTGCAAGCTTCCTGAGAAATCGTATAAGTAATCATTTTTGCGAGATTGGTATGTTTTCTCTAAAAGTGGGTAATATAAGCTTGCTTTCATAGTATTTTTACAAAGTTACCTGAAGTTGAAATACTGGTTTAGAGGTATTTAGAACCGCAGATGTAGACGCCCTCTGGGCGAGTTTCCGCAGAGTATGCAGATAAATTATCTGTGTGCAAAGTTCGTGCATCTGCGGTTTTTTTATGAGAAATTTTAGCAGTCAACTACTTATGTTTCACTATCGTTGGAGATTAAAGAAAATCAAGAGGTTTTATAGACAAATTAGTAAAATATTTGTATCTACAATTAAAAAACAAATTCTTCGGCTATTACGGGCAATACTAGTCACTAATAAAAAACAACACTCAAGTGTAAATGCTGGTTTTGTGTTACCAACTGTCGCAATGGTAGCATTGGTGGTTGTGTTAATAACAACTGCTATTTTATTTCGGTCTTTTGAAAGGGCAAAAAATGCTAGTAATGTCCGAGTGAATGAGGCTGTCCTGAATGCAGCTAACCCTGCTATTGAAAGAGCAAAAGCAAAAATAGAACAGTTATTTGGAGATTCGAGGTTAGAGTCCTCAATTCCTTCAGATTTTTCACTTGAACAACTTATCAATAATAACCTTAACGAATTTACTTTTGGTGATGAGACACAGTTAAAACTTGTTCAAGGCGACGATACTCTACAAACTGTTTGGAAATATCCTGTAGATACGGACAATAACGGTAAGTTTGATAGTTACACTCTCTATGGTATTTACTTTCGGACTCCAACTAGTAATCAACCCGGAAATTTCTTAAAAGCAAGAACACAACCGATGGACACAGGTACTGTTGGTAACGAATGTCAAAATTTAGCTACCACTAGCGCGAACTTAGTAAGTGCCAATGGTTGGTATAAAGTCGGTGACAAGCTAAAAAAAAGTATTTTTGTTTATAGTACGACTGTGCCTATCACAGATTTAACAATATTAAATACTAATAAATATGAAACATTTAGAGGTAATAAAGGCTTTGTAGCTCTAGAATATCAGCAAGACCGAGAGCAAGAAAGAATACCCCTCACTAACAATGCAGTTGTCTATGAAGATGATTTAGAAATTGCTTCGCAAGAAGGTATCAGTCTAAATGGACGTGTCTTCACAAATGGTAATTTGCTAACAACAAGACTGGCTCAGCCTATCAAGTTATATCTAGTTAGTAGTCCGAAATCATGCTATTTCAAAGAGGTAAATAGCAAAATTATTGTCGCTGGAAATGTAATAGATAGTAGAGTAACAGACAATTCCAGTCATGGTGATGTGCAAGTAGATTTGTTTGACCAATCTTATGTACCTAACAGCACAATTGAAAGTCAGGTTATAAACAACACAAATAAAACTGTACCTACATCTGTTTACGGAAACACGGCAGCTTATAATGATGAGGGGTATGCAAAACGAATTGATCGGTTAGTGCAAGCAACAAATAGTGCATATCCAAATAACGCAGAGCTTCCTGATGAAGTGCAACAGAAAATAGAACGGGATTTAGCAGAAGACTTTACTTTAGAGTCTGCCAAAGTTCGTGATAAAAATCTCAAACTTTACTTTAAAAAAAAGACACGTCGTGTTCCATACGCCGAAATACCACAAGGTAGTAATCCACTAAAATATCGAAGTTACGACTATGAAACAAATAGTCCTCTTCAAGGAAATGGAAACTCTTTAAGACCAGTGGATGAATGGGTGTTTCCCTTCAATCCGGCTGATGGAAAAACGGCTACGAATTATGCCGAGATAGGAATTAAAGATAACGGTAGTAAACTTTATTTACCTGCAACAGAACCAGTAGAACAAGCAAAAGCAGATAAAGAGCAAAAAATAGGCGATCGCCTTTTAGTTGGCAATAACCTACCTCAATTATGGTATGACACAACCAAAGGCAAATTTCTCAGTTCACCAGACGAAGGACAGACTATTACTGGTAAAGAATGGGATGTTGATAGCAAGGGAAATAATAGCACTGTTACTCGTAAGCGCTTCTCTCAAGCATACCAGTTAGAGGATTTGGGAGCTACAAATCGAGATGAATTTTGGGAAAAGTCAGCAGCACAAAAACCCCAAAGTTCTCTGGATGTCGTCGGGGGTTTGCGAGTTGTCACAGGTGCAGGAATTTACTTACCTAGTCGTTACACTTCTGGTGGCGGTAGTGCTCAATTTGCTAGTGCGATCGCAGATCCAAAACCAGATACCATAGCAGAACCACCAGATACTATGCCCGATGAGAAGACACCTTATCTACGAATGCGGGCTACAGCAGTTTATCACTACCAAGATGATTCCTACAATCCAAAAACACCAACCGACTACCAAAAACCAATTGCTTGTGTCAGCAGCTACTACAACCCCACAAATAGCACAACAGCCAGAAACCAGAAAGATTTACCAGACGTTAGCTTAAGAAATACAAACAGAGACTTAACTGGGCTACCCAATGTTAGTAATAATCCAGGTGACTCTAACAACGGTGTTGTCTACTCAGCTTCATCTTTATCAACCACAGGTTATGAGAATGTGCTGAATTACCAAGCAAAGCTGAAATACTCAAATGGGCGTCCGGTGAATAAACCACTACAGGATGCTTTGAACAACATTTCAGCTAGTAAGCCTCTTACCCTTGCAGAACAATCAGCAGTTGATTCTGCTATATGCGCCTTGAAAATTTTAGACGGTACTATTGGTAATCCCACAGATGCTGTGATTCCTCATGGCGCTATTATGGAAACTGCTTTTATTGATGCAAGAGAGATTAAAACAGTTGAACCGCGTGAACCGTTAGAAATTCGCGCCACTATTTTGGATTTGGATTTGTTACGCAGAACATCGAAAAATGGTGGAGAATTTCTATTTCCAAACAGTGGAATTATTTACACCACTCGTGATGATGCACTCCCCGACGATAGTGAACCCAACAATTTAGATGTTAGTGCTACTGACTTCAAATTAGATTCAACTCGCCGACCAAATGCCATTATGCTGATTAATGGGAGTAACTTAAGCCGTAACGCTACCTACAAGGCAGAAGAAAAAGGACTCATTTTAGTATCTAATTTACCAGTTTACATCAAAGGGAATTTCAATCTTCATACCCAAGAAGAGTTCACAGACAACTCCTTAAAAGGAGAAAAGGACTGGAGTAATAAATTCTACGCGCGTCAATCACTTAATCCTAACTTCGGCTGTCGCCCGAATCAGTTTCCTGATTGCAACACTGGTGAAACTTGGCGTTCAGCAGTAGTTGTTGCTGATGCAATTACAGTTTTATCTGATAATTTCCGCTTCGGTTTTCGCGAAGAGAGAAAGGAGGACTACAAGATGCAAACCGCCACAAACACAGAAACAAATCTCATATTCGCTCAAGGTAACACGCCGGGACGCCCAACAGAAAGCAATGGTGGTTTGGAAAACTTTGTACGTTACTTAGAAAACTGGAAAGGGGTAAGCCACACAGTAGCTGGTTCTTTTATCCAGTTTAAACACAGTAATTATGCCACAGGTCCTTGGCAAACAGTTATTAATGGAAGCAATCCTTCCAATCAAAATCTAAATCGTACGTCTTTTTTTACTCCGCCCAATCGTTTATGGAGTTATGATACAGCTTTGCTGAATCAGCCACCTGACTTATTCTCTCTACACTTTACAACACCCGCAACAAACAAGCCGAATGAGTTTTACAGAGAAGTCGGACGAGATGATGCTTGGATAAAAACTTTGTTGTGTGCTCAAGATCCTAATGGTAACTACACCATTAGCCAAGATCAACGCGGTACATGTTCTTAAATCAGTGAACAGTGAGTCCAGTGCTGCAGGAGGGTTTCCCTCCGTAGGCATCT
>NZ_CAWPKW010000231.1:0-55577 GCF_963888615.1 Brasilonema octagenarum UFV-OR1
AGACATTCAACAGAGTTATTTCCCAAAAGCTTGTCAATAATAATACTGATTTGAACCACTACATTAGTCAGCAAATTGACAACATTTATGAGCAAAAGCTCCAACATCACATCCCATTGATTACCCACAACATTGTCAATAACAATGAGGAGTTAAACCAGTACATTGACCGACGCTTACAGCATCGTGTAAACAACACTGAAGTGAACAACGAGATTGTCAACTTAGTTGCCAACAGTCCTGAAATTAATAACAAGATTGAGAACCTGCGTAACGATTGGAATCGGACATTTATAGATCTGGTTACACAGCACGTGGATGAGATGATCAACACAATAGGCGATCAAGAGACATTCAACAGAGTTATTTCCCAAAAGCTTGTCAATAATAATACTGATTTGAAATACTACATCAGTCAGCAAATTGAGAATATTTATGACCAAAAAATACAAAATGAAATCTCTGTGATGATCCAGAATATTAGCGAGGAAATCGATAACACTCATATCAACCAAATCATAACAACTAAGAACGAACTGATTGTACTCATGAACAGTGCAGACAGACAGCTCTATGAGTGGATTCTGGGAGAACTGATGGCAATTAAAGGCTGCCTAACCGACCGTGAAACTCTTGTCGAAACGCTAGTCACCTTGACCACTGAACTCAGAACCAAGCTAGATAGAACTGCCTGCGTGGACATCAAGACATTTAAGCCGTTTAAACCTGTGTTAGAGTTAAACCAATAAGTAAGTAATTGCAATTACAGCCATTTTCAGGTAAATAAACCACAGTCCAAGGGAGGCAAGGCATTGCACCCTTACAAACGGTGTGGTTCATTTAAATGAAAACTGCTGTAAATATAAGATGTCTGTAGCGTTAATGTAGCGGACAAGCGAGAGCATACGGAACCAAGTGAAGCTGGGGTCAGTCTTTGCTCAGCCTTCACTTGGATCGCAATGACAAGCGATCTTATATTTATAGCAGTTGCCAGGTAGATTAGGACATCAACTAATGAGAAAACACGGAAACCACGGGATTTTCAAGCCTGCTCCCTGCTCCCTGCTATATTTTGACCCATCTACTTAACAGCAGATTATCATTATCAACAAACAGACCTCTTAATAACTGCGCTCTAGACTAGCAAGACTACGAATGAAAAAAAGAGAAGTCTGATTTCATACAGATCTCCTAGTGGCAAAAACTGAATATCCAAACGGGACTCCCCTGAATCTATTGAAAATGAAAAATCAAAAATCAGGAAAGAATGTGAACCCAAATGACATTCCTCAAGACTATGCAGCAATGGAAAGAGAATTCCAGAATCTGAGCTTCAGTGAAGCTTCCTTGAGCGGTGTAGATCTGAGTGGTACAGATTTTAGTCATGCCAATTTCAATGGTGCTGATCTCAGTAAGGTAAACTTAAGTGGAAGTAAATTGGTTTGGGCAGACTTGAATCGAGCTAATTTGAATCAAGCTAATTTGAGTTGGGTAAATCTATTTCATGCTTCTCTGTTATGGGCAAATCTCAATGAGGCGACTTTAAGCGGAGCTAACTTAAGTAGCGCTCGATTAAATCATGCCAACCTAAAGTTTGTTAAATTAATAGAGACAAATTTAACAGAGGTTGATTTGCAAGGAGCAGTTTTAACTCACGCTGATTTAACTAGGGCGAATCTTTTCAAAGCAATTCTCAAAGAAACTGATTTGACTGACGCAAATCTTGATGATGCCATTCTCAGGGAATCTAACTGTGAAGGTGCTATTTTGCGTGCGGCTTGCTTGCGGCGGGTTGACTTGGAGAAAGCGCAATTACAAGAAACAATTTTGAATGAAGCTGACTTGACTAAAGCTGATTTAATTGGTGCAGATTTGAGTCATGCTGATTTAACTAATGCAATATTAGTGGAAGTTTCTTTGGAATTAGCCAGTTTGTTAAACACAGATTTGAGTGGATCCAATTTAGAACAAGCTTCCTTATTTAATGCCAACCTAGAAGGTGCAGTGCTAAAGAGGGCAAATCTGAGAAATACAGATTTAAGACACGCGAATTTTAAAAACGCCTACCTTGAAGGAGTTGATTTTTATGGTTCTCGTGTCAAAGGAGCGCTTTTTAATGATGTTGTTGGTTTAACCGAGCAACAAAAACAATGGCTAAAAGGAAATGGAGCTTTAAATATATGTTACCTGTAAAAATAGATAATGATCACAGAAAAAATTCTCGAATCAATAGAAGGGATGATTCTTGACAAAACAGGAAAATCGCTCTCGTTTATCCAAAAAACTATTTTGTCCGAATCGATATCTGAAACAAAAAAAACCTATCCACAAATCGCGACAGAAAACAACTACTCAGAAACCTATATTAAACAAATAGTTGCCCCTAAATTATGGCAACTCATTTCAGATCTTGTTGGGGAAAAAATAAATAGAACGAATTGTCGTGCTGTTCTAGAGCAACGACTGGAAACTTTATCTTTGCAGATAACATCCGAGCCTGCACAGACGCAACGAAAGATAGCTTTAGAATCTCCAGAAGGACAAGTTCCTCTTTCTTCTACTTTGTATATTGAGCGGGATTTAGAAAAAATCTGTTATCAAGAAATTCTCCAACCTCGTGCATTGATTCGCATCAAAGCACCTCGAAAGATGGGGAAAACTTCCCTAATGACAAGAATTCTCGCTTATTGCAACTCTCATAATTATTATACAGTACGGTTAAGTTTAAATTACGCTGAAACAGAAGTTTTCGCCTCATTAGAAAAATTTATGCGCTGGTTCTGTGCCAATGTTACTCATCAATTGAAACTAGAATCAAAGCTGGAGGATTACTGGGATGAGGAAATAGGTACTTTGATGAACTGCACTATTTATTTTCAAGAATATCTATTACAGCAAATCTCTAGTCCCGTTATCTTGGCATTAGATGAAGTGAATAAGTTGTTTGAATATCCGAAACTAGCTCGTGATTTTCTAGCACTATTACGCTCATGGCATCAGGAAACGAGAGATATTTCGATGTGGCAAAAAATTCGGTTTATCATTGTTCAATCTACCGATATTTATATTGCCTTGGACATTAATAAATCTCCCTTTAATATAGGATTAGCAATTGATTTACCTCCTTTTACAAGATTACAGGTAGAAAAGTTAGTACAGCGTCACGGACTCCAGATGACATCTTCTGTACTGGAACAATTAATGGAACTCACGGAAGGATTTCCTTACTTAGTGCGGCTGGCGTTGTATCATACTGTAAATGATGATATTTCATTAGAAAGTTTACTGCAAAATGCCATAAATGATAACGGTATTTTCAGGAATCATTTACAAGAACAATTGTGGTATCTCCAACAATATACTGACTTAGCAGATGCTTTTCAACAAGTCATAATGGCGACTGCGCCGATTCCGTTAAAACAAGAGATAGGGTTTCAGTTAAAAAGTTTGGGATTGGTAAAGCTTTTAGGAGAACAAGCAAGTATTAGCTGTGGATTATATCGAGAGTATTTTAGTTATTACTTTAAACGGAATTCCAAAAACAAACCTTATAGTTAGTCTAAAATAGTCAATAATTATGTGATTTCCAGCAATTTTACAAGCTACATCAACGATTAAAATGTGTTCGGTCTGGTATTAAACCCCAGAGTTGTCCTGGGGTTATTCATTAGCTATCTTCAAATGTAAACCACTTACCTTTAACCAGTTCTTGACGGTGTTCTGGTAATATATCTGCCATAGCATCTAACCTAGATAGGTATATAAGGTATCGTCCTAAATGCTGGGGTTTTAATAGATGGAGTGGTCTTAAAGGAGTCTGTTTGTCGTCTTGATCTTCGTATTTCCAGTCTGATATAACTCGGTAATGCTCACCCATTTTGGCTACTACACAGTACTGTAAAACAGGCTGCCCTAGGAAAAGTGTGGAGCGATAAATACGAGTTAACTCTGGCTCTACACAGATGTCCTCTTGGTTCATTAGTTTTTCTCCTGGAACTAGTAGTGGTACTTATTAGGTTGCCCAGCCAGTCAGGCAGTGCTGCAGTCCTTGTTTCTCTTATTCGTTTGTCGTTGCGATTGTCCGGATAACTGGCAGCGATACGCACAAGCTAAAGCCTCTGGCTTATCGCACTTTGGCATAGCCCCGATACAGACGAAACATGCGGGTAAAACCAACTGTTTTCTGACCGAGTTGGGTAGAAAAACCGCGATAGTAGGGGACAATGAAATCGCCAAAGCTGACATCATACTCCGCCGAGTCGATATAGGAGTCGATATCTGCATTAAAGCTTTCATTTTTGATGACACCAACTTTAAAAAAGTTAACTAAACTTTAGATAATTTGCCAAGAACAATATGTGGAGTGAACTACCTACACTCTTCACAAGCCGAGGTAGTTTATACGATCAAATCTTCATCCCATCGGTTGATCTTTTTTCCTACCGGAGTTCCTACCGGAGTATCATATTCAGGTTGGTTCTATTGTCAATTTTTTGTTATATTAGTTAACAACAGGATAAAGATCTAAATACTTAGAAAAAAATCGAGTAAAAAGTTTTATTTACTACAGTGATAATTTAAGTCTGAATTTTATTGGTTATTTTACATCTCACTAAATTCACACCATTTGAGGCAATTATCATGGAACTTCCGATAGAACTTAGCTTAGAACAAGAATTTAGCCTGAAAACATATGAGCGACAGGTCAAAGGACTGAATGAGGAGCAGGCTCAGGGGCTGCTGTTGGAAGTCCTGCGGCAATTAATGATTAAAGAGAATGTGATTAAGCACCTGATCGCCCAGATAGAGTAGGTTAGACGCTCATTGGCTTTGAGTCAAAAGTCCATAACAAAAACAAAGCCGACAACAGGACTAGGCGTCCGACTCACCCCGCCCATAAATTTGATCTGCCCCACACTGTTAGGCGCGATCGCTCTAGGCATTGCCTTTACACTGCTAGTTTTTGTAACTGTTAAAGGGTTAAGAGCTAACTTTCCTTGGCTTAAAAAATATAGCAATTGTTACAGATTATTACTTTGTTTCTCAGAAGTGAGACACTAGCATACCTCTTCTTTTATCTTCAAAGATGTCTTGTCCAATACAAGATAAGAACTTAGAAGATAGGGAGAGTTCAATGGTACTCGACGCATTTTCCAAAGCCGTAGTTACAGCAGACGCTAAAACTGGCATCTTAAGTGGAGAAGAAATTAGTAAACTCCGCAGTTTTGTTAGCGAAGGTAACAAGCGTCTTGATGCTGTAAACGCGATCGCCAGCAACGCTAGCTGTATCGTTTCTGATGCTATCGCTGGGATGATCTGCGAAAACCAAGGCTTGATCCAAGCTGGTGGTAACTGCTATCCCAACCGCCGCATGGCTGCTTGTCTGCGTGATGGTGAAATCGTCCTGCGTTATATCACCTACGCTTTATTGGCTGGTGATGCTTCCGTTCTTGATGACCGCTGCCTCAACGGTTTGAAAGAAACCTATGCTGCTCTTGGTGTACCCACCACCTCCACAGTCAGAGCTCTTCAAATCATGAAGGCTAGCTCACTGGCTCACATCAACGACACCAATACAGAAGCTAATGGTGGTAAGAGATTCCGCAAAATGGGTTCTCAGCAAGGTGACTGCTCTGCTTTGACAGCTGAAGCAGCTAGCTACTTCGATCGCGTTGTTTCTGCTCTGAGCTAAGCAATAGCCAAAGCAATTGACGAATTGAATTGAAATAAACGCTTAAATATCTATTTCTGGAGATAGCAAAACATGAAATCAGTTGTGACTACAGTCATCGCTGCTGCTGATGCGGCTGGTCGTTTCCCCAGCACCTCTGACCTAGAATCTTTTCAAGGTAGTATCCAGCGTTCTGCTGCCCGTTTAGAAGCTGCTGAAAAGCTGAATAACGTGGACAGCGTAGCTAAGGAAGCTTACGATGCTGCTATCAAAAAGTATCCTTACCTGAACAATGATGGTGAAGCTAACAGCACTCAAGTCAAGAAAGATAAGTGTCTGCGTGACATCAAGCACTACATGCGCCTTATCCAATACTCCTTAGTAGTTGGTGGTACTGGCCCATTGGATGAGTGGGGTATTGCTGGTGGTCGTGAAGTTTATCGCGCGTTAGAACTGCCCACCGCTCCTTACGTTGAAGCACTCAGATTTGCTCGTAATCGTGGTTGCGCTCCTCGCGATATGTCTGCTCAAGCTCTAGTTGAGTACAACGCTCTTATCGACTATCTGATCAACTCCCTCTCATAGGTTCATAATCTCTCATAGCTGATTGGACTTAGGTTCGTCAGTCCTGGGGATTCTTAATCTAGTGCTTTGCCCAGAAAGGTTAAGTATTGGTTTGAGAATCCCCAGGTTCATGTTTTTAATCAGTTATCAGTCATCAGTTATCAGTGAAGGAGTCACCAAGTCACCAAGTCAGAAGTTCGGAAGTAGGAAGCCGGAAGCCGGAAAACTAAATTTTAATTTCTTTCTTCTGAATACTGAATTCTTCTTCAAATTGATAACTGTTAACTGTTAACTATTAACTGTTAACAGGTAACTTATGGATAAGCGCTTTTCCAATCTTTTTGGATTCACCGAAGAACAAGCTATTACTCTCTTGGATACGCCTCTAGACCAGTTAGCGGAAGATGACTCTCGCTACGTGGCTGCCTCAGAGTTGGTAAACTTCGCGACAGAGCGCTCTATCAACGCGCTGATTCGGGCAGTGCAAAACACCGATCCGTCCTTAGATAACCGCATCGTGCGACGCAAGTCAGTAGAGTCGCTGGGAAAGTTGCGCTCATTGCAAGCACTGCCAGCCATTAGCGGCTGCTTGGCAGATGAAGACTCCTATCTTGTGGAAAATGCGGTATGGGCGATTGGTGAAATAGGCACCCAAGACTCAGATATCCTCGAAGAAATTGCTCAATTACTCGAAAAGCCAGGACAAACCTATCGGGTGATTATCCATACCCTGGCAAAGTTAGATTATCCGCCAGCAGCGGAGCGTATCCGTAAATTTGTGGATGCTACCGACAAACCCACAGCAAGTGCAGCCATCTCTGCCGTTTGTCGCTTCACTGGAGACTACTCCCCAATTGAGAAGGTGCTTGCCTTACTTGAACACCCGAATGTGTATGCACGTCGGTTGTGCATCCAAGATTTGATCGATTCTCGGTATTACGCTGCTATTCCTCAGATTGCTCAGTGTCCGGTATCACTTGTGTTTCGTCTGCGGGGGATTCGCTTGTTGGCAGAAGCTGGTATTCCAGCAGGAGCGATCGCCTTTACAGATATTCAACCATCACTAGAGCAAGTCATTTTTGACCATCCAAGAGATTTGAAGTTGGTACATGGCTACGATCAGACTCCAACACTGGAATTTGTGATTAGAGAACTTTATGATACCGATTTTGGGCGTTGTTATCTGGCGACACAGACTATATTAGAAGAGTATCGTGAGAGTGCAGGTGAAGCCCTGATGGCAACCTATGCCGCTGAAGCTCACAATGACTATGGAGCACACTACCATGTGATGAAACTCTTGGGTTGGCTCAAGTATGCTCCAGGTTACGATTTGCTTGTTGAAGCTTTGAACAATCGCGAACCTCAGTTTCAGAAATCTCGGGCGGGGGCGGCGATCGCTCTAGGTGAATTGGGCGATACGAGTGCGATTCCTGCTCTGGTAGCCATTCTGGAAACTAAAATCTGGGATCTGAAGTATGCTGCATTAATGGCTCTGGAGAAACTTGGCGATACTAGTGCTCACACAATTGCAGCAAATGACCAAAACTGGTTGATTCGAGCCAAAGCAACTCACACTCCTGCATCCAGTAAAGTAATAAACCCATGACAGTAGATTCGCTATTTGAACAACTCAAACACCCAAATCCCAATCTACGGGAACGGGCAATGTTACAGTTGGCAGAAAACCGTGATCAAAATACGATTCCTCGTTTGATGAGTGTTCTCAATGATGAAGACGTCGTCTTTCGTCGAGCAGCAGTCAAAGCTTTAGGTATGATTGGCGTAGATAGTGTGCCACCTTTGGTAGAATCATTACTTAACAGCGACAATGTGACTGTCCGGGGTAGCTGTGCAAAGGCGCTGGCACAAATTGCGGTAAACTATCCAGATGTTCCTTTTCCAGCTGAAGGTTTGCAAGGATTGCAAACTGCCATCAACGACTCCAATCCAGTGGTTCATATTGCAGCTGTGATGGCGTTGGGTGAAGTTGGTTCCCCTGCTTTTGATATCTTGGTTGAGGCGCTGAAAACCACAGATAATGTAGCGGTGGCGGTGTCAGTCGTCAACGCACTTGCAGCATCGGGAGATGAACGAGCAAGAGAAATCCTCAAAGCATTGACTAATGATGAGTCTGCTGATTCTTATGTACACGAGTCAGCTGTGAGTGCGTTATCTCGCTTGGAGCAAATTATTAATTTCAAAGCTAGGCGACAACAGTGAACAGTTAACAGTGAACAGTAATCAGTCAACAGTTAACAGTGGTTTATATCACAACACATCCAACAACGCCTGCTTAAACTGAGTCGCACTCTTAAAGTAAATCTCTGGCTTCTCCACCAAAGCTAAATCAATCACCTCCGCCAGTCGTTGAGGTATATTTGCATCACGCTGGCGGATAGGTACAGAGTCATCTTCCAATATGGCTTTCCAGAGGTCTTTGTCAGTGAAATTACGAGGATAAAATCCAGTCAACATATAGTAAAGACAACCCGCAGCAGCCCACACATCGACTTCTGGTTTAACATGCTTATAATTTAAGAGTTGCTGGCGACATATCAAAACGGGAGTACCAGCTCTAAAACCTGTAAAAGTTTGACCGCTTAAACCTGCTAAATCAAACGCTTTTGATAAACCGTAGTCTCCGATTTTTACTGTTAGTTTACCATCAACATTGCCCAGGAAAATATTACTTGGTTTGAGATCGCGGTGAACCAAACCTCTACCTTTACCAAATCCACCATTACCTAATTTGACATTAGGAATTTCTGCGTTGTGGGTATATTCTAAACCGTCTAAAACTTGGAGAGTAATTGGGACAGCAATATCTATTGATAACTTTCCTCCCTGTCGCTCAATTAAGTCAGCAACAGTACCACCTTCACAATACTCCATTGTGAAAAAGAAAATGCTCTCCGAGTAACCATAATCAAGCAATTTCACCACATTAGGATGTCGCAACGCTTTCGTATTTTCTGTCTCCCGCATAAACATTTGTACAGCCCACTCATTTGCAGCAACTGCAGGTAACATAACTTTCAGGGCGACAAAATTTTTTGTTTGATTATGCTGTGCTAAATAAGCTTCGCCACAACCGCCTTTTCCTAATAGTTTGATAATGCTATAACCACGAATTGCTATGAGATTTTCGTCGCCTTTCTCTGCTAAACCCAACAAGCGTTTAATCAATTCCAAGAAAAATGGTGCTTGTGTTGGGCGTTGATTGACATTATGGATGTTAGCTGTACCAGGGACGAAATCAGGAATATTAAGTGATTGTAATTCAACTTCAATTCCAACGACAAATACTGTATTACCCAGTTTAATTTCATCTCCATCTTGCAAATCATACTCTGTCAATTCCAACTTCGCGGCTTCTTCTGGAGTTTGCTTGGATTGGCGTTGTCCAATTTTTTTACCGTTTACATAAGTTCCATTTCTACTACCAAAATCCCGCACGCGAATATTTGGCGGGTTGATATCTAATAAGCAGTGATAGCGGGAAATGGTAAGATGATCATCATCATCTGGTAGTTGCGGGTTGCAGTCTTTTGCTCTACCAATGATACAAGTTGTGCGGGAGTCGAAGGTATATTGTCTTCCTGGTGATTTGCCTTCAGTAATTGTGAGGGTGACTTTGGCAGGCATATTATATTTTTATATCTATTTGATATATCTTTGATATTATCATCACTAAATTTGAAGTTACCAAATAATAGTTACCAATCCTGATGCGGTAATATTTTGGTCACAGGTTAACAAAACAACTGTTTCTCCTTGATTGACCAAAACTATCGCAGTTGCAACAATTTGTCGGTCGTGCATTTCTGCGATCGCAGCTAAACCGATAGTTTGTTCAATGACATTTGTATCTAATGGATATACTACGATACGACTGTCCGCATTGACTGCTGAGAGTAAAGCAGTTGCTGAAGAAATCGATGTTCGTCCACGTTCCACAATCCAAACAGCCTCAGCTAAAGCTGTAGCAGGTATAATTAATTGGCTCTCAGCGTTGGAAAGAATTGTTTTCGCGTTACTTCCCAAGGGGGGATTACCTTCTAGAAACCAAATGAGAGCATGAGTATCGATAACATACTTCACTTTTATCTAAGACCAGTTTAATTCATCGCCAAAATCACCATGAAATTCTGCTATTTTGAAATCTTCCTCGCTTGATTGTTGATTTGAACCAGCCAACATACCAAAGTACATCATTTGTGGAGTAAATTGAACTGGCTTTGCTTCTAAAAAAGTAACAATGACGCGGCTTTCTACTACATCGGATGGTACTTCAGATAACTCAATCGTACCGTTTTTATAAACTCCTTCAACTGACTTCAACATTACCGCTAACCTCGTTGTTGGAATATAGTCTGATGGTTATTACATTTTATAGCAATCCTAAATCATTCGTGAAAAACAAGACCCCGACAACTCTTACGAAGTCGGGCATCTGTTGTATTTTTCCGGTTACTTTTAATTGTTGGGATTGGTGCAAAATATTATAAGAAGATAAGCTGACAGACTTTGGGAGGAAAAATGAAAGCACAAGAAGTAATGGGAAGCGTTGACGAAAACGGTAAACTGTGTTTGGATGAACCGCGTTGCGGCTAAACCATAAACATCAGTATAAGCACCAAAATTGCCCTTTCTTCTGTACTGTTCAATGGGTGCATAACCTTCAGTTCCATCACTCGTCATGCTGATGGATTTTTCACCAGTGCTAAACTGACGAGCAAGACCAAAATCAATCAACACTGCTTCTTGTTTGCCACGGCGCAAGAGAATATTATGAGGCTTGATATCCCGATGTAAGAATCCTTGTTGATGGACACATTCTAAAGCTTGCCCAATTTGGTTAATGTAAAGTAAGGCTTCATCCTCTGACAATTGCCCATCCTGATCAACATAAGTCTTTAAATCCACGCCATCAATATATTCCATCAGCATCCCCCACAGTCCATCTTCTTGGATGACATCCTCAAATTTCACAATATGGGGGTGAGTGCATCGTGCTAACCGTGTCATCTCTTGGACAAATTTTACCTGTCGTTCCTCAAAGTCTTTTCTTCCTTGCTGAAGGTGGTTGAGGGTTTTCAGGACAAATAATTTACCTGTACGCTGTTCGAGAATACTGTAGGTAATGCCAAAGCCACCGCTACCAAGGACTTTTTGAATGATAAAGCGTCCGTTTTGCAGTGATTGATTGGGCGTCCAAATTTTCATTGTTCCAGCTTGCGGTTTGAGAGCTATATATATACTGAGCTTAATACCCTCGCTTGGAAAAATGTTTCCTGACAACATTCTTTGTGATTCAAGATGTGGGGAAGCCTGTATGGTAAGCTGCTACTCGCTTTGATTTGCTTGCAACCAGTTGAGCAAATCCTCCATCGCCGTAAAATCTAACAAAGCTTCGCCAAGTGCTTCTAGCTGAGAAAGAGTTAGAGATTGGATGTGCGATACCTTCGGTGAGCTTCGCTAACGCAATAAGAGTGATAATTCTCCCACCCGTCTTTGTAGTATAAAATCAGCGTCTGTGTCTGTAAGCGCGGTATGGGCAATTGAAGAGTGGTTGCTCATACCGTACTTTTTACACATTCAAACATACTAAGAATTTATATTAAATCATAATCAAAAAATTAGCAAGTAGTTGAAAAATGATATCATTTGTGGGAAAGTATCATAGCAAAATCTAAGATCCACTGTCAAATTCAGAGATTGACACTCGTACAAAAAGTATGCAAAAAGCAGCACGTTATGTCAGGCAAAGCGCAGTATGTGCCTTGCGCTCAGCTTTGCTGTTGGATAGGCGAAAATGCAATATTGCAAAGCTTTTTGTATCTTTTTAACGGTGAAAGGTAAAAGTCTTTTTCCCGTGAAAATAGCAAAAAAATGTTTCAATGATTACCTTTTAACTACTTTGAGGAGCACAAATGATAAGATTTCGTTACATCTGCCTAACTATTGCTAGCGCAATCATCTTCGCTTTGACTTCCTGTAACGGTACACAAACCGCAGAAAATTCAACAACACCAGCGGCTAACTCCAGTCCCCAGGCTGCTACTGAAGCAGTTAGTCATAGCGGACACAGTAGTAAAAAGAAAATCAACATCAACAATGCGATCTTGTCGGAATTGGATAAGTTTGAGGGACAGCTTGGTGTTCCAGCATTATCAAATAAAATTCAGGCAAGTCGTCCCTATGGTAGTCCTGAGGACTTAGTTTCTAAAAAGGTAATTACTCAAGAGCAATTCGACAAGATTAAGGAGCAGGTTACGACTCAGGAAGTCGTTCTAACTGGGGAACCAAAAGACGTAGACTACATGACCAAACTAGGACTGATGAAAGGACACCTTTTGGTAGCAAAAGAACTGTTGGATCAAAATCAACCGAAAAAAGCAGAACCTCACATTGGTCATCCAGTTGAAGAGATTTATGTTGATGTAGAAGACCAATTAAATGAGCGCAAAGTCAAAGAGTTTAAGACATCTTTGGTTAGTTTGCAAGATTTTGTTAAATCCAATCCCAAAAGTCCCAAGATCAAAACTGATTTTACCTTTTCGATGCAAGCAGTTGATGGTGCTGTAAATGCTTTACCAGCAGATCAGCGATCGCAACCCAGATTCGTGCTACAAGTCATTAACGGATTGCTAGATGCAGCCAACTCAGAGTACACTGCGGCAATTGCAAATGGAAAAATTTCTGCAGAAATTGAGTATCAAGATTCCCGTGGCTTTGTCAACTACGCTGATGACTTATATAAAGGGATTTCTAGCAAAGTGGCTAAAGACTATCCCCAAGAATCTAAAGGAATTGAAGCCAGTATCGCTGAACTGATAAAAGTTTGGCCCTCTGCTATTGCACCCGCTAAACCAGTCAAAACCCCTGAAGATGTTACCAAGCTAGTGAAAACTATTGAGGAAAATTCCCAAAAAATCATAGATAGTTCCAGCACATCTACATAGCTATAGTATTTTGAATTGTTTGTAAGTGAAAAAGATGTTACGCGATTTCACTAAATAGTTATTGGTTATTTAGTCATTAGTCATGAGTGAAATAAAACCACTCATGAACGGCGGGTGCACTCAACGCTTAAAGTCGCAAAGGTGCACTGCCTCATTCGCACCCAGAACAAAAGAAAAAGGACAAATAATGAACTTTAGTGCTGCCTTACCCACTTTTGTGATTACACTCCGAGAAGGAGTAGAAGCTGCTCTCGTAGTTGGCATTGTACTAGCTTTGCTAAAAAAAGCTAAGCAATCTCGTCTGAACCCTTGGGTTTATGCTGGTGTCGGCGTTGGCATTATTGTCAGCGCACTCATAGGTTTTCTTTTCACTTGGGTGGTTCAAGCACTCAGTGCAATTAATCCTCAATACTCAACCGTGGTTGAGCCAATGATGGAAGGTGTGTTCAGTCTGTTGGCGATCGTTATGCTCAGCTGGATGCTAATCTGGATGACCAAACAAGCCAGATTTATGAAGGCTCAAGTTGAAGGAGCAGTAACAGATGCTTTAAAGCAGAATAAGGTTGCTGGTTGGGGTGTTTTCAGTTTAGTATTTATTGCCGTTGTACGGGAAGGTTTTGAAACGGTTTTGTTCGTTGCTGCTAACCTTCAACAAGGGCTTTTTCCTGCTTTTGGCGCTCTTGCTGGTATTGCAGTCGCAGCGGGAATTGGTGTGCTTTTATTTAAATGGGGTGTTAAAATTAATATCCGCCAATTTTTCCAAGTCATGGGTATTTTCTTGGTGTTAATTGTGGCGGGGTTAGTGGTGACTTCTTTGCAGAAGTTTGACGAAGCTTTTGCAACCCTTGCTCTTAGTAATCGCGCCTCGGAAGGTCTTTGTTTTTATTACGAACGGTTCACAAGAATTCACTCTTGTATCTTAGGTCCAATGGTTTGGAATACTTCCAACATCTTGCCTGATGAAAAGTTCCCTGGCGTTATTTTTCAAGCCTTATTTGGTTACAGGCAATATCTTTATGTTGTGCAAGCTGTGGGATATGTCCTGTTTTTAGGAACAGTTGGAGGTTTGTATTTCCGCAGCATCATGGGTGGAGGAAATAGTCGTCCTAAAAAGCAGTCAGTTGCACAAAAATCGATGGGTTCTGTAAAAGATTAGTCAAAATGAATAAAGGGTTTACCCTGACCGTAGTCGAAGGGTTCGTAATGAGCGCTGAAACGCTCATTACAAGCCAAATAATTAACAACTAATTTCCAATGACTAAGATTTGTGTCCAAGAGTTATTTATCTATCCATTTAAAGGTTTGAGCGCCCAGAAATGTGCTTGCGTTGAGTTGCAAGTTGGACATGGTATTCCGGGCGATCGCTCTTTCGGCTTAATGTTCAAAGAAGACGCACAATATCCCGACTCAACAAAAGTACCTTGGATGAAGAAGCACAACTTCGCCATGCAAAATGACTGGGGAGGACTAGCAGCGTTAGATTGTGATTATGAAGCAGCTACTAGCACCTTTACAGTGAAGCGCAAGGGTGTGGAGTTATTAGTTGCTGATACGACTAGCACAAGTGGACGCGACAGCATTGCAACCTTCTTCACAGGATACCTTGCAGGAATTTCCCCTAATCAAGCTGCGAGACATCCAAACCGCGCACCCTTGCAAGTTGTGGGAGAGTTTGGCAAAACTCGATACCCTGACAGGGAAGCCGTGCATATTTCTCTTGTCAGTCAAGCAACTCTCAACCATTTGAGTGAGATAGCAGGACAACAAGTAGATGTTCGTCGGTTTCGTCCTAATATTGTTTTAGATGCTGTACCCGCTTGGGGAGAATTTGACTGGGTAGGCAAAGAAATGCAGCTTGGTACAGCACGAATTGCTATTACAGCCAGGATTAATCGCTGCTTAAATATAGAAGTGAATCCAGAAACAGGAGAACGTGATATCTCCTTGTTAAGTTTGCTACAAAAGAATTTTCAACACACACAGACGGGTGTTTTGGCGCAGGTTATCAATGGTGGTACAGTGGGAATTGGTGATACTTTAAGCTGGGCTGAGTAAGTACTAAATTAGCTTAACGGAAGGAATCAAAAATGACTGTTATTGCTATCACGCAAAATAGGATAAGTCCCAATCGCCAAACTAAGCTCACAAATAGCGACGACAGCATGAAAGCAATCTTTGCTGCGCCAAAAGTCATTAACACAATATAGGCGATCGCAAAGCCGAAGAGTCCTAGTACAAAAAATTTGAGAAAATAAGCAGCCAATCTAAATAGGCGACTATTCTGATTTGGTTTCATAGTTCCTGTTCTCCATGTAAATTGGATTTAAGCAAAAAGCCGGGATGTGCTTTTATCACATCTCCGGCTTGTAAACTTCTCGTTTCTCGAAAGCCAAATGTCTCATAATTTGTAGATATTTTGTTGTACTATTAAGTCCGCCTCAGCTCTTGTATATTTTCTGAACTCTCAAGTAGCTGTAGAAATTGGATGCAGCTTTTTAGGTTTTTTTATGAGATAACCTCCATGCAATCCAATTTTCTAGAATGTGTTCGTACATCTGTTGGATTTCTTGCAGTTCCTTGTGATCAAGATGGTAGCGGTGACTTATGTGTCCACCAAGTTCAACAATAGTTTCGTAATTACCTTTTTTACTACGGGTGATGAACTCACCATGTTGAGTCGCAGACAATGCCTCAATCAGTAGAAAGCTCATGTGAGAAAAAACTGGGTGCAATTCAATCAAGCAGGGTTGCTCCAAAAAATTATCTTGCTTTCCTTGTTCTTGTAGTGTGACCATTGGCAAGGCTTCCAAAGGCGAATCTCCAATTTTTAACTGCATTTTGATGCCACTAAAACCGCTGAAAAACTCAGGAAATCGTGAGCGTGAGAAGGTCATATCAGTTGCTCCGTGAGGTTGACCGTTAATCTCGACTGCAATTATCTTGTGATGGAAAGCCGTAAATTATTTAGATTCAAAAGAAACAAGACTGTTACTGCTTACCTCACATATATCTAAGTTACATATAAGTATAAACATTTTTTTTCTCCTGAGCAAGTTTTAAAAAAATATTCTGCTCCATGTAGAGGCTTTTATGAAGTATCGTATACTATTTGACTATACTGTTCTCACACGTATATAATTATTTTAGTTACCTTTGATACAAAAAACTGCTTAGGAGATAAATGCGATAAAACAAGAAAAGTTACGTTTTTCTATAAAATTATCTGATTTTATGGGTAAAACCATCTTATTTATGATGAAAAATCAGTCTATATCGTAAAATCTGCTTTATTAGTCTTCTAAAAAACAACATTCTTTGATATGTCGCGTATAGCTATAGAATAAGTGAGTTTTATTGCGACATCGTTATTATCACTGTATGTGAGAAAAAAAGAGAGTGGAAAATGAAAAAAAGTTCATGAAACAGAGTGATGCAGTCCCAACATACCATATACTCTTTTCTGAATTATTCAGCCATGCTATAAAAAATTATCTCACATACTAATATGTTGTATGGAGTAAGGGTAAAATGGAGGATGCTGCCCATATGTCTCAGCTTCCAGAAAATTTCATCATAGAGTTCGCAACTAACTCTGGTGTAACTAAGACAGAGCTAGATGCCCTGCTCTTGGCATTGAATGACTTCTCAGGTGCGCAGATAGCTTCCAAGTTGGAGATTTCTCAAGCAGCAGTCAGAAAAAGATTAGGAGAAAACTACCGTAAATTAGGAATAGAAGGCAGTGGCAACAAAAAACTCAATAACCTCAAACAAAAGCTCTTAGCACAATATCAAGCAAGTAAAACAATTGACAGAATACCCCAAGAAGATTGGGGAGAAGCAGTTGATGTAGATGGTTTTTGGGGTCGAGACAAGGAAATTTCAGAGTTAGAACAGTGGATTGTGGGTGATAGTTCTGTTCGCTGTCGGCTAGTAGCGGTGTTAGGAATAGGAGGCATTGGCAAAACTGTATTCGCAGCACAAGTTGCCAAAAAAGTGCAGAAAAATTTTGATTATCTCATTTGGCGATCGCTAAACAATACTCCAGCTGTAGGTGAGCTTCTCACACAGCTGCTACGATTTTTACCTAAAGGTAGTGAACCTGACATACCAGATAACGATAACAGCAAGATACTACGGCTGATTGAGGTTTTGCGGAAACATCGTTGTTTAGTGGTTTTAGATAAAGTAGAAGCAGTGCTGCGTAGCAGCGCAGGCAGTACTTACGAAAGAGCCGGAGAATACCAACCTACGTATGAGAAATACGGCTACTTGTTTAAAAAAGTGGCAGAAGCGGGACATAAGAGTTGTTTACTGCTCATAAGCCGGGAAAAGCCCAAGCAAGTTGCACTGCTAGAAGGAAAAAACCTACCAGTAAAAGTGTTGCACCTTTTGGGACTAAACCTAGAAGAAGCTAAGGCAATGCTGAAAGATAAGGGGTTTTCCTGTCCAGATAATCAGTTAAGGGAATTAGTGGAGCGATATTCTGGCAACCCCTTAGCGTTAAAAATTGTCGCTACCACCATCTATAACTTATTTAGCAATAACATTACTGAATTTTTAAACCAAATTCAGCAGGAAACAGCAGTTTATGGAGATATTCGCTCTCTTTTAGACCAACAATTTAATCGCCTGTCGGAGTTGGAAAAACAACTGATGTACTGGCTAGCAATTCATCGTGAATATGTTTCTCTTAAAGAACTCAAAGATGACTTAATCACAACACAGCAGCCAGCAATCAGTATATTAGAAGCTGTAGAGTCTCTATTACGGCGCTCTCTCATTGAAAAAGAAGCAGGTTCCGGCAGGTTTCGCCAGCAGTCTGTTGTGATGGAATATATCACAGAGCAATTGATTGAAAAGGCATATCAAGAAATGCGTCTAGGAAATTGTCTAGGAGTTATTGACAATTATCCACTGATGAAAGCGCGATCGCTTGACTATATTCGCAAAACACAAGAGCGATTAATTCTTGAACCAGTTACAAAAAAGCTACTGAGTGCTTTTGGCAAAGAACTAGAATCCAAGTTACGTCGGATGCTAGCCCACTTACAACAGCAATCTCCTTTACAGAGGGGATATGCTGCTGGAAACTTGATCAATCTGCTGCGTCAACTTCAGATTGATCAATCAAGAATTGATTTGAGTGGGCGTGATTTTTCCAATCTGAGTATCAGTCAGACATATTTTAAAGATGTCAATTTACAGGATACTAGCTTTACAAATGCTGATCTAACGAGTTCGGTATTTACTGAAACATTGTCAAGTCTGGTATCAGTCAGATTTAGCACAAATGGAGAGTTTTTTGCCACAGGTGCAATTAATGGAGAAGTGCGTCTGTGGCGAACTTCAGATACCAAACAACTCCGTATTTATAAGGGTCACACTGCTTGGGTCTGGTCATTTGCCTTTAGTCCAGATAACCAAATTCTAGCCAGCGGTGGTGCAGATTACGCTATTAAATTATGGAATGTAGACACAGGCGAGTGTCTTCATACATTGACAGAACATACTAATAAAGTATATTCTGTTGCCTTTAATCCTCAAGGCACTATCTTGGCAAGCGCTAGTGAAGATCAAACCATTAGATTGTGGGATGTGAGCACTAGACAGTGCTTAAAAATCCTCTATGGTCACACGGATTGGGTTTGGTCCGTCACCTTCAATCCTGTTCAATATGACATCCTTGCTAGTAGCAGCGCTGATGGTACAATCAAGCTCTGGGATATTAATACGGGTGAATGTTTAAAAACCCTAAAAGGACATAGTAGCGAAGTTTACTCTGTGAGTTTTAGTCCAAATGGGCAAATACTAGCAAGTAGCAGCGAAGACCAAACTATCAAACTTTGGGACATTATCACAGGAAAGTGTAAGAAATCCTTAAATGGGCATAGCAAAACAGTATACTCTGTCCGCTTTAGTCCAGATGGGAAAATCATTGCCAGCTGTGGCGAAGACCGAACAATCAAGTTATGGGATATTGAGACAAGTAAATGTCTGAGAACCTTACGAGGGCATAGTAGCCAAGTATGGTCGATCGCCTTTAGTCCCGATGGGCGCACACTCATCAGCAGCAGTGATGATCAAACAGCAAGGCTTTGGGATGTAGCAACAGGCAACTCTCTCAATGTATTGCAAGGTTATACCCGTGGTGTCTATTCAGTCGCATTTAGTCCAGACAACCAAGTTCTAGCGAGTGGTCTTGATGACTACACAATAATCCTGTGGGAATTACGTACAGGAAAATCCCACTTTGTGGGGAAACATCAAGGACACGTTCGTTCGGTTGCCTTTAATCCAAATGGACAAATTCTTGCGAGCGCCGGTGGTGATAATAATATCAAGCTTTGGGATGTTCAAGATGTAAGTCAGAGCAAGTGCTTAAACACTCTTACAGGACACACGAACTGGGTGTGGACAGTGGTTTTCAGTCCAGATGGAAAAACTCTTGCTAGCAGTAGCGAAGATCAAACTGTGAGGATCTGGGATACTTGCACAGGTGAATGTCTCAAAATATTGCAAGGACATAGTCATTGGGTGTGGACAGTTGCTTTCAGTCCTCAAGGTACTCTCCTTGCTAGCGGCAGTGCTGACAATACTGTTAAACTTTGGGATGTTCCCACAGGGAAATGCATTGCAACTTTGGCAGATCATAAAAACTTAGTTTGGTCGGTCGCATTTAGTCCTGATGGAGAGTTTCTGGCAAGTGGTAGCGAAGACCAAACTGCTAAGCTGTGGAAGATCAGTACAGGTGAGTGCCAAAAAACTTTAGAAGGGCACACTCAGCAAGTTTACTCAGTAGCATTTAGTCCGGATGGGAAAACCCTTGCTACTGGTAGTGGTGATGGAACTGTAAAGTTATGGCAAGTTAGCACAGGTATTTGTTTAGACCCGCTCACTCGTGGACATACAGGAGCAATTCGTTCGGTGGCGTTTAGTTCTGTTAGCGCAGCGTCCCCGGAGGGGATTGGTCGCTTACTTGCTAGTGGTAGTGAAGATGAAAATATTCAGTTGTGGGATGTACACAAGTGTAGCCGACTACGCCAACTGAAGTCTGACCGACTTTATGAGCGCATGGAAATTACAGGTATTACTGGTTTAACAGATGCAGAGAAATCTTCTTTGAAAGCTTTAGGTGCAATTGAAACAGGTGAGCGACTGATTTAAATAAGTCGCAATTGTTTATTGACAGAGATTTGCTGGCTTTTGGTCTAGAGAAGCGATGACAAGGGAATATATGCGATCGCTCCTCTAGAAGATTTCGCTGGTATTTAATTAGATAATAAGTAATAAACATCCTTACTTCCAACTACCATAACTCAGTCGTCGATGAAAAAGACCCGTGGAAAAATCCCAAAAACTCGGAAGATTAACCGGGAGGGCAGCTACAACGTAGTGCGTATAGGTGCATCCAACAACCATTGGCGGGATCCATATCATGTGCTACTCACTCTTTGCTGGTATAAAACTCTAGGACTTATCAGTTTTGGGTATATACTCGCTAACGCTTTGTTTGCCTTGGCATATCTTGCAGGAGGCAATGGTATTGAAAATGCGCGTCCGGGTAATTTCCTGGATGTCTTTTTTTTCAGTGTCCAGACTATGGCATCTATCGGCTATGGCGCAATGTATCCCAAAACACTTTATGCTAACATCTTAGTGACTATCGAATCACTGTTAGGGCTGATGGGGTTGGCGATGGCAACTGGGTTAATGTTTGCTCGCTTTTCTCTTCCCACAGCGCGAGTCTTGTTTAGCCATGTAGCGATAATTACCCCGTATAACGGTATACCAACTCTCATGTTGCGGGTTGCCAATGAACGTCAAAACTGGATTTTAGAAGCACAAGTCAGAGTCAGCTTGGTACGCACCCAAATCACCAAAGAAGGAGATCTGATGCGTCGATTTTATGATGTGCATTTGCTTCGCAATCATTCTCCACTTTTTGCCCTGACTTGGACAATCATGCACCCAATAGACGAGAGCAGTCCTTTGTACGGAGTCTCAACAGAGGAGATGGTTGAGGATGAGATGGAAGTGATAGTCACCTTCACTGGGCTTGATGAAACTGTATCCCAAACTATCCATGCCCGTCACTCGTATATTCCAAAGCAAATTCTTTGGAATATGCGGTTTGTCGATATTTTATCGAAGACACGGGATGGCAAGCGCAGCATTGACTACTCCCGCTTTCATGATGTCATGCCGATAGACAATTAACTCATCAGTTATCAGTTACCAATTATTAGTTATCAGTTATCAATTGTTCACTGTTAAGCGTTGAGCGTTTCCTAGCGAGACGAGTTCCTATGGCTTTGCCACGCAAGCTAACATAAACCAAACCGGATTCCTATACTAATTACGAATAGGAACGAAACCAGCCTTCTCAATATACTGCTGTCCTTCTTGAGACAGCAACAGATTAGTATATGCTACTCCAGCAGCCTCATCGATAGTACCGTCTCGGCGAATGACTATAAACAGACGCCTAGTCAGGGGGTATGTGCCATCCCGCAAAGCTGTAGCGTTAACCTGCTTGCCATCATCTGTAAAGGGTGGCACGTAACTCTTAGAGTTGCCATGAGCGATCGCAAGAGGGCCGATTGACTTTTGACCGAGAATTGCTCCAGTAGAGCCAATGCCGATCGCACCTCGAATTGAGGAAACTTTACGAACACCATCAGTGTAATCGCGCATAAACTGTACTTTAGGACTGAGTTGATCCAATTCTGGACCAAGAAGAATGTTGAGTGAGGAACCAAACTTCGGGTTGAAAGCAAAAGCTGTGATTGCTAAGTCCGGTCCTCCCACCTGGTTCCAATTGGTGATTTTTCCTTTAAAAATATCTTTAACTTGCTCAACAGCAAGTCCAGGGATAGACACATCTGGATGGGTAAACAACAGGAAGCCGTCGATACCTATTGCCACCTGCTGTAGGGAAAAACCACGTTCTTTTGCCTTGCTGTAATGAGTATCCTCTAATGGCTTAGAAGACTGGGCAAAGCTGAGTTCGCCATCAAGCAACATAGTGATCCCAGTATTTTGACCAGGGTTGTTGTACTTAGGTTCGGTAAACCGCAACCCAAACTTTGGGTAAACTTGATTGATAGCCTTATGTAAACTGTTCCTCAGAGGTGCGAAGACGACAGCACCACCGTAATTGAATGTTCCTTCGGGCACCTTCGGAACTTCCTTCCTAGAATTATAGAGTCGGATATCCGAGGAAATGTTATCGGCAGAATTGTTGAGATTGCTTGGGGTTGAAGCTACTCGGACTTGCTGCCAGAAAAAATAACCTCCGATAGCAAAAAATAACACTGTGGCTACTACACTAATCCCACCTACGAGCAGTGTAGAATCAGAGGCAGGGCTGGGATCGCTGTTAGGTACAGAAGCTATAACAAGGGGCGTACCACACTTTTGACAATGTGTAGCCCCACGAGGATTTGCATCGTAGGCACATCGACCACAGATGATGTTTCCCTTGTTATTCGATTCGTCAGTATTCATTTCATTTTTAGGGGAGTATGTTGTAGGTAGCAATTGGTGCTATGGTAGATTCCCCTTTTGTCGATTTTTCGGAACTGGGTTTTGTACTTAACACCCGCTCCAAGATTTTATCGACTAATGTTGCAAATATAGCATCACTTCGCTGACGAGGACGAGCCAGGGGCACAGATAAATTCATAGCCACTTCACCTCGTTCTATGAGAATAATTCTATCAGCTAAAGTAACTGCCTCTTCTACATCATGAGTAATTAATAATGCAGTAAACTGCTGTTGTTGCCAGATGTCTTCTATCAGACGCTGCATCTCAATCCGAGTTAGGGCATCCAACGCTCCCAAAGGCTCATCTAGTAAGAGTAAACGTGGTTCACTCACCAATGCTCTTGCCAGTGCTACCCGTTGGCGTTGTCCTCCTGAAAGCACACTCGGCCATTCAAAAGCACGTTCTCCAAGTCCGACTTGTTCTAAAGCCCAATGTGCCTTTTGTCGCCAGTGTTCCTTTAATCCCAAGCCTACATTTTCTATCACTCGCTTCCACATTAAAAGACGAGCATCCTGAAACATCACTCGTGTTTCTGGATTGAGCTTACGCAATTGCTTGCCATCAAGTAATATACTGCCGTCACTTGGGGGTTCCAATCCTGCTAATAGCTTTAATAGGGTAGTTTTTCCACAGCCACTACGCCCAACAATCGCTACAAATTCCCCTTTAGCTATTTCTAAATCCAAGTTTTGCAATACACGAATATTCCCAAAGGTTTTACTTAGACCGATTACTTTTAAATCGACTCCTACGCGCTTGGATTTAATCATAAAAAACTCCTATCAACTTTGGGTTAGAGATTTTGGTAACTAGGATGCCAAGAAAGCAATTTCTTTTCTAAAAATTTTGCAAATACATCTGCTAACTTTCCTAACAATGCATAGAGTAGAATGCTCAAGACGACTACATCCGTTTGCATAAATTCACGAGCATTCATGGCCATATAACCGATCCCAGAGTCATAAGAAATTGTCTCAGCAACAATCAGAGTCAACCACATAACTCCCAAAGCGTAACGTACGCCAATCAAAACTGAGGGCAATGCGCCAGGAAAAATGATTTCCCAAAACAAAGACCAAGGCTTGAGTCCGTATACTTTTCCCATCTCAATCAAGTTTGGATCAACGGTTCGGACACCATGAAACGTATTTATATAAATGGGAAACGATACACCGATCGCAACCAAAAAAATCCTCCCTTCTTCTCCAACTCCAAACCATAAGATAACCAAGGGAATCATGGCTAAATGCGGAATGTTACGCAACATTTGAATCGGTGTATCTAACAACTTTTCTGCTATGGGAAGGATGCCATTTAATAATCCCAAAACAAAAGCAATGCTACCACCAATTAAAAACCCAAGAACTGCCCGTTGTGCGCTAATGCCAAGGTGAAAAAAAAGTTCTCCCGATTTAGCAAGACGAATTCCTGCCAGGAAAACATTTGTGGGAGCAGGTAATACTCTTTGAGAAACAAAACCAAATTGCACAAGTAACTGCCAAACGACAACTAACAGAAGAGGGACGCACCAAGGAGCTAATCTATCGAAGTATGGCTTGAGAAATTTGATTTTCATTATCCAGGTCCCTTGGACTATCTGTTATTGCTGTTTTGGAAAGTTTTCAAAGCCAATAAGTTCGCCAACAGGACTGAACATTTGTGTTTGATTTATATTAGACGGTTTTTGCAGCGGTAGGCGAGGAAATAGTAATTCAGCAACTCGATAGGCTTCTTCTAAGTGAGGATAACCAGAAAGAATAAAGATATCAATTCCCAGTTTTGCATACTCCTCCATTCTGGCAATGACGGTGTCAGAATCTCCTACCAAAGCGGTACCAGCACCACCGCGCACTAAGCCGACTCCTGTCCATAAGTTGGGGCTGATTTCTAGTGCTTTGCGATCGCCATTGTGCAGCTGCGTCATCCGGCGCTGTCCTTCAGAATCCATTCTGGCAAAGATTTTTTGTGCATTGGCGATCGCCTCATCACTCACATATTTAATCAGATCATTTGCTGCGTCCCAAGCTTGAGTTTCAGTATCCCGCACAATAACATGTAGCCGAATACCAAAGCGTAGAGTTCTGCCCTGTTCTGCTGCTAATTTACGCACAGATGCAATTTTTTCTGCCACTTGTTGCGGTGGTTCTCCCCAAGTCAGATAGACATCAACATGCTTAGCAGCAATCTGTTGTGCAACAAATGACGAACCTCCAAACCATAAGGGTGGATGAGGTTTTTGTACAGAAGTAAATAATAGTTTACCACCTTTTATCTGGAAATACTTCCCACTAAAGTTAATTTCTAAACCACTTGAAATGTCTTTCCACACTCTCAAAAATTCGTCGGTTAATTCATAACGCTCATCATGAGAAAGATGCACGCCATCCCCTGCCAATTCTACGGGATCACCACCAGTTACAACGTGAATTTGCAAGCGTCCGTTAGATACGCGGTCAAATGTCGCTGCCATTCGTGCTGACAATCCAGGAGACATTAACCCAGGACGGATTGCAATCATAAAACGCATTTGACGAGTCACAGCAATCAGAGACGAAGCCAATACCCAAGCATCTTCACAAGAGCGTCCAGTGGGTAGCAAAGCCCCAGAAAATCCCAAATTATCTACAGCTTGAGCAATTTGCTGAAAGTAAGAAAAATTACATTCGCGACCACCAATTGCTGTTGCTAAATAACGACCATCTCCATGTGTTGGAATAAACCAAAGTAATTCCATGTTCCTCTGTGCTCATTATTAATTACGTTTTTATAGCAGTCTTCTTTGAGTTGTAAAATTCATGATTATGAACGTCCTTAGTTATTTGTCTTTTTTTTCTACTTTTAACTAAGGACACTAGACTTTTTACAGCCTCAATCGAATATTTCACAAATGCGAGTTGTGCCCGTTGCGGCTCAGGATTTAGGATTACTATATCTGTTTGAACTACTAAAACAATCAAACATTTCCATCTATTCTGAATACCACGCTATAGCAGTTTTATTTGATGAGTGGCTTGCATTCATACGCATCATCTCACCCCATATTTATGCGTCAAAATTATTTGTCTCACGCTTACGAATACATGAATTTGAGCATAATGACTGGGCTGAAATTATTGAGCCACTTAGTTATAGCAGTTGCCAGGTAGATTAAGACATGAACTAATGAGAAAATACCAACACTACGATACTTTCACATGCCTGTTAAGCGTTCGTTGCTATATCACTATTTAGGTTTCCAAACAGCATCTGCTACTTTGATTTGTTTGGGTATTAATTTCTGACTTAAGAAAGTATCAGCAACTTTTTGTTGCTCTGCAACCACTTCATTGCTAAAGGGTAGTACATCGTAGCGTTTGCGGCGAGTTTCTGCTAACTCTAACGAAGCAACATCAATACCCATTTGCGGCGATAATACTTCAGCAACTTGGCGGTGATTTTTCTTTGCCCACTTCCCTACCTTGTCAACTGATTCGAGAATTTGCTTGACAAGCTGTGGGTTTGCGTCCGCAAAGCTTCGCGACGTCACATAAAATTCCCTCCATGACGCCAAACCCTTAGCATCTCTTAATATCCGCGCTCCTCCACTCTTTTGAGCTGCTGCTAGAAATGGGTCCCATATTCCCCAAGCATCAATCTTGCCTTGTTCAAAGACAGCACGAGCATCTGCTGGAGAAAGATAAGTCGGCTGAATGTCACTGTACTGTAATCCTGTAGATGACAACGCTTGCACCAACAAGAAATGAGCGCTTGAACCTTTAGCAACGGCAACTTTTTTACCTTTGAGGTCGGCTAGAGTCTTAATTGGCGAATTATTGCGAACTAGAATTGCTAAACCTTCTGGACTTGCTGAAGAGTTACCAACATACACCAGTGGAACACCAGCTGATTGAGCAAATACTGGTGGTCCCTCACCTACAGCCGCGAAGTCGATACTGTTTGCATTCAAGGCTTCCATCATCGGAGGACCAGAGGGAAATTCTAGCCACTTGACACTAACCCCAGAAGGGGACAATTGTTTTTCTAAAGTGCCTTGTTGCTTCACCAAAGCGAGAACTGCAGATTTTTGATAACCCATCCGCACAACGTTAACAGCAGCGATTGAAGTATTCGCTCCAGGATTCGCACCAGAATTTTGAGTAGAACTTTTTGCATAACTCGGACTAAAAGCAGAAAAGCTCAAACTTAGGCACAAACTAAAAGTAAATAGCACAGCAAAAATTTTGGCTGAATCTAGCTTCAGTACCTTGATAGATTGACGAAAAAAACTTGTGATGCTTGAAAGCAGCTTTAAGATAATGAAAAGATTCATAGCTCCACCACAACCCTGATTATATTGAGATTCTCGCATGGTAGACGTAAAAATCTATCATCGAATTTGATAGTTTCTGTAGCCTGTTGAATATTTTATTGAAAACACAAAATTGCAGGTGCAGCATTGACGACTCCCGCCATCATAGTATTATGTTGATTGAATGTTATAAACTGTAGAAAAAATATTTAGTTGCTAACTCAACCACGTACGTAAACTGAAATGATACAGAGTGTAACGGGTTTCTCTTTTTGTGCGTTTTAGAGGTGGCGTGTTCATAGAGTATTTTGTCTCTAGCAAAAATTAAGTGCTTGTTTATCGTTTGTAACTGCCTGATTTTGTACAATTAACAATGTGCAATTATTCACAAGCAACTAGGGAGTCTATTATGGGTTCTAAAAAAGCAATTGCATTATTTCTTGCCCTAGGTCTCGTAGGTACTACTGCTGCCTGTAGCCCAGCAAACGATGCTGGGGAAGGGGGTGAAGGTGGCGAAGGAACGGAAAATACCCCTAAAACGGAACAAACTAAAGCACCTACAAAATCAAATGACGCTGGTGAAGCGGGTGAAGCGGGTGAACGTGGTGAAGGTGGAGAAGGCAAGTAATTACAGCAGAATTCAGAATTCAGCAATTCCTGAGTCAGAAGTAAAAAGGGTTGATAAGTCTGCCTTTTAGATCTCAGTACTGTACTTCATTTATTTGCAATGTGCTGTATTTTGAGTTTTGATGAGAGAAGTTAACTCCTAAAAGTCTAAATGCTATAACGTTGATATTTTTTTTATTTCACAGGTATAAACTGAGAGTACTTTATTCGTTTTTCATGCCATAAATGATAGTTTTTACAGGTTAATAAACAAAATTATTTTGATAGTTGGAAATAAATAAAAAATACTTATTATCATGATTATTTGTATTGATAATATTCTTAACTCTGAGGAGTTAAAGTTAATTCATTCAAAATTAACAAATTCGGAATTTAGAGACGGCAAAGAAACAGCAGGATGGTACGCAAAAGAAGTTAAAAATAATCTACAACTACCATCAAATGAACTCACAGAAGAAATGAGAAGCATTGTGATGCAAGCACTGCAACGTAATCGCTTATTTCAAGCAGCCGTCAGACCAAAAATTATTCGACCTATCATATTTAGTCGCTATGAACCGGGAATGTACTACGGTTATCATACCGATAATGCCCTGATGGGAAATGAAGTTTTGACTCGTTCTGATGTCTCATTAACTCTATTTCTCAGCTCTCCTAGCAGTTATGTTGGCGGAGAATTGATGATTGATACTTCTTTGGGTGAACAAGTTTTCAAACTAGAAGCAGGTTCGATGATTGTTTATCCATCTTCAACACTGCATCAAGTGACAACTGTAACTGAAGGTACGAGATTTGCCGCTATTAGTTGGGTACAAAGTATTATTCGCGATCCTGGAGAAAGAGAAATTTTATTCGATTTAGAAACTGCACGCGAAGCCCTTTTTCAGAAGCATGGAATAACGCCAGAATTTGACTTGATTTGTAAAACTCATGCCAATTTGTTGCGGAAATGGGCTGATATTTAACAGTTATCAGTTATCAGCTATCAGTTATCAGTTACGCGAACATGTGAATGACGCGTGCAGGACGGTTCACTGTTCACTCTTCGGGTTTGCCAATTGATTTGGGTTGGGGATCGAAGTAGAGTGTTCATGGTTACGTCTGCATCCCTTCAAGGCGGAGGAAATGTATACGTCCTGTTACTTCGCCTGCTACAATTGTCATTCCATCGTGTGCAACCGTACAGCAACGTAACACACCATCCCCAGTGAAACTAGCAATGACCTGCGCCGTTTCCAGATTCCAAACTTTGATTGTGTTGTCCCATGAACCAGAAATCACGTGCTTGCCATCAGGAATGACAGCGACTGCAATAACTGAGTTGCTATGACCAGTGAGGGTACACTTTTCCTCCCCCGTTTCTAGATTCCAGACTTTGAGTGTATTGTCACCTGAACCAGAAATCACCTGGTTGCCATCAGGGGTGACAGCAACTGCAATAACCCAGCTGCTATGACCAGTGAAGGTAGACTTGTGCTGTCCCGTTTCCAGATTCCAGACTTTGAGTGTCTTATCCCTGGAACCAGAAATCACCTGCTTGCCATCAGGGGTGACGGCGACTGCATAAACTGAGTCGCGATGACCAGTGAAGGTAGACTTGTCCTGTCCCGTTTCCAGATTCGAGACTTTGAGTGTGTTGTCCCTGGAACCAGAAATCACCTGCTTGCCATCAGGGGTGAGTGCGACTGCTTCAACCCAGCTGCTATGACCAGTGAAAGTAGACTTGTGCTGTCCCGTTTCCAAATTCCAGACTTCAAGTGTGTTGTCCCTGGAACCAGACATCACCTGCTTGCCATCAGGGGTGATAGCGATTGCTTCAAACCAGCTGCTATGACCAGTGAAAGTAGACTTGTGCTGTCCCGTTTCCAGATTCCAAACTTTGAGTGTGTTGTCCCTGGAACCAGAAATCACCTGCTTGCCATCAGAGGTGACAGCGACTGCATAAACCCTGGAGCTATGACCGGTGAGAGTAGACTCCTCCTGTCCCGTTTCCATATTCCAAACTTTGAGTGTCTTGTCACCTGAACCAGAAATCACATGCTTGCCATCAGGGGTGAGTGCGACGGCTTCAACCCAGTGGCTATGACCAGTGAGGGTAGACTTCTCCTGTCCCGTTTCCAGATTCCAGATTTTGAGTGTATTGTCATTTGAACCAGAAATCACGTACTTGCCATCAGGAGTGACGGCGACTGCATTAACCCATCTGCTATGACCAGTGAGGGTAAACTTCTCCTGTCCAGTTTCCAGATTCCAGATTTTGATTGTCTTGTCCCCTGAACCAGAAATCACGTGCTTGCCATCAGGGGTGAGTGCGACTGCATTAACTGAGTTGCTATGACCAGTCAGGGTACACATCTCCTGTCCGGTTTCCAGATTCCAGATTTTGAGTGTGTTGTCCGATGAACCAGAAATCACGTGCTTGCCATCAGGGGTGAGTGCGACTGCATTAACCGAGGCGCTATGACCAGCGAGAGTGCGGATTAACCGTCCCCCTGGCGACGTTAAGTTAGGGGTCAACGGACGCAACCAAGGGGTAGCTTTGCACTGTTTTGCTACCTCCAGCATTGCCTGAATCTCAGGCATTTCAAAAGACATCAAACGCCCCAATAATTGCTCTACCAGTTGCGTTTTATCCTTACATAAAACATGCGCTGACAGTTTCAGCGCTCCTTGAATCAATTTCAGCGCTTTTACCTTATGGGGGTTGTACTCTGGATTTGTTAAAACTTCTGGATCATCAACAAAATCATAATCATTAATCAATGGATCTACCCCAAACTCAGGATGGTTAATCTTTTCTGCTATGAACTTAAAATGAGTCAGGAGATTGTAATACTTTTCTAAGTTTCCTGACTGCACAAGATTATAGGGAAATCTGCTGAGATAAGCTTTTTGTAAGTAGGATTTTTTTGATGTTAATTTGTGAGCGATTTCGACCATTTCTTGTCGTTTTATTATTTAATATATGAGCTAAGTAATCTCGTTTCTAGGTTCTACCTAGAAATGCAGTTCTAGGCGGCTCTGCCGCTTTCTAAGGGAGGCAGAGCCTCGCAATAGGCATTCCCAGTCTGAGACTGGGAACGAGGTAAATCTTGTTTTCTCAAGCCATCTGCCTTTCCCAGTAATCAACAATACGTTGATTAACTTCCTTAAATAGCTTCCGCTTTGAATCCAAAACCCGTTTTTTCTTCAAAAAATCTAGAAAACTAGCATGATAAATGCTATAGCAAATTTCCTCGTCAATTTCTTGCGGCTTTAAAAACTCAATCAATTCCTTCAAAACCTCTTCTACCTCATAGATATCTTGCTCTGCAATATCCGCTATCATCTCTAAGGGAATCGGTGTACCAATCTCCGCTAAAATAAACAGGATAATCACCCTTAATTCCTTGGGTGCTGTATTCATCCCCATTTGTACCCAATCTTGTTGATAACAGTCTTCAAGACCATCGGGCAATTGATTTAAGGTTAGGTCATTATAAAAACCGCGAGCAATTCCTGGTAAAATATACCGCAGGTACATAAAATTATTTTCGCTTTTTTGTGCTACCTGCTCAATAAACGTTGGATCATTGATATTGCGATCGCGTATCCACTTTTTCAAATCATAGTCTTCATTAAGAAATAACTGAATATACTCTTTCACATCATCATGGCTCAAATCTTTATACTCATTTGCCCTTAAATCCAACTCCTGCATCGGAACACCAGGAGAAACAGATAACCGCTTTGTCTCTTTAGTATAGTGTCGTCTCGTGAGCAGGAAATAAACTTGTTCTGGAAGCGCCGTAGGTAAATATAAAAGATTCTCCCCTGGTTCTTGCTCCACTTCATCAAGCGCATCAACCACAATCACCAGACGTTCGTTAGAGAGAAGTTTTTTACTCACTTTTTCCAGTAAAGTTGGCAAATCAGCTTTCTCCGAATTCTGCAACTGGTAACGCTTAATCAGTTGTTGACGAATACTTTCTAAAAACTGTTCAGGTCGATTTCGACCTTCAGCGCGAATATTAAAATAGCAAGGAGACTTGTGGTCAAAAACGTATTTAGCAGCAATAGTGCTTTTCCCGCTTCCCGGATCCGCTATAACTGTAAAGTAACCGTTAGGGTTGTCTTTCAAGAATTGAGCAAAAGCATCAAAAACAAATTCACGACCACAAAAAAACCGATTTTTTTCTTTTATTAATGATTTAAACTCCTCTGGATACTCATCCATATTCCAGTCTGGGTAAGGCTGAAATTCAGATGATCTCGTACGTTGTGCAACTTCGATAAAAACTCTGCCAAACTCTTCTAACTCAGTCTGTATTTCAATTCCCGCTTCTCGTATCTCATTCCCTAAAGTGTTCCAATTCAGAAATTTTCTGACTTCCTTTAAAAAACCTAATGGATTCCTTGAAGTATAAGCTTGCCAAAAAGCATTTTTAATCTCTTTTTCTCTAAAAAGCTTCAGAATTGGCTCTGGCTTATACACCCCATACTCTACTAAAGCGTAAGCATAAACACCATCAACATCTTTAGGGGGTTGTGTTGGATCAAGTTTCAAACTTTTTAAAACTTGGATCACAGCTTCATTACGCTGAGCGTTTTTGATGACTTGCTTTCCAACAGAACCGGCAAAAGGTTTAATCGCACTCATTACGGAATCAATATTTATCATTTTTCATATTCGGTATCACTTAACACTTGTCACTTATTCTAAACTGTGCATTAGAAGTGCGTCGGTGAGAAGTGGATTGGTGAGAAGTGCGATACGCGGAGCGTCAAGCCTCCGGCTTATCGCCACTCAGCAGTCAGCGCAAAAAACATAAAACCACTACAATTTTTATTCGTACTAACCAGTAAATTCCCCTCTCCTTAATAAGGAGAGGGGTGCCCGTCAGGGCGGGGTGAGGTGAGACTACCAGCGTAACGCACTGGCTTCTCTGCGCCTGGTGCGGTTCATTAAACAAACCCTCCGACAGAGAGATTATAAATTTACCCCCAAAGCAGTAATTAATAATACAGCATATATTTTTCCAGGCAGATGTCGCCATTTATCCAGCCTTCTATATTCAAATGTAATGAAACCCTGAGAGGAGGCAATAGTATTATGGGCTGGTTAAAAAGACTTTTTGGAATGGAGAAACCTCAAGAAGCACAAGTCAATCCAGAACCACAACCTGTAGAACAAGCGCAGCAAACTGCTGCTCCTGCTGCGACAGTTCAACAAGTTCCCCCAGAACGCGTAGGATTGAATGGAGAATATGACCAGAGCGGTTTGGCAAAGCGCGTGGCACTTGCATTTGACCAAGACCAACAATTAGATGATATAGAAACTCTGTGGGTAGCTCAAACAGGTGGCACTGTAGTGCTCAAAGGCAAAGTTCCCAGCCAAGACATTCTCAACAAGATGGTTTCTGTCGCCCGTTCCGTTAATGGTGCGACTGCGGTTGACAGCAATCAAGTTACCGTCGGCTAAAGGTTTTTCATCAGGTGGGTATAACAAAATATTACCCACCCGACAAAATTTCTACGCCCCCAGATCTGGTACAACCCAAAGTCTCCTGCATAGTGCTAGTTCATAATTCATCATTATGACTACTCAGTTGTGTAGAGTCCAAGGGCGCAGCCCATTGTTTACTTCGGTCAAGGTTGTCAAGAATCAGTAAAATTAATGTAAAATTTGTTACGCTACAAATGCCGCACAGGTCTATATTTGCTAAAGTAAAAACAAATAAAATAGAGAGCAATAGTGCAAAGCAGCCGCCGGGATGCAATTGCACCTTCAAACCGATTATTATCAATTAGGTAGTATGGAAGTCTTAGAACTCAAACGCGAAATCGAAACGTTGTCTGATCGCCTGGGTAAAACCCAGGACTATCTTTGACATACCCGCACTTTCTGCCAAAATTCAAGATTTAGAACAAATAGCAGCTCAACCAGAGTTGTGGAATGACCAAACGCAGGCACAAAAAACACTGCAAGAACTCAACGATGTTAAAGCACATTTGCAACAGTATCACCAGTGGCAAGCGAGTTTGGAAGACACTAAAGCAGTTTTAGAACTGTTGGAGTTAGACACAGATGAAGGGCTTTTGCAAGAAGCTGAGTCTAATGTTGATAAGCTCAAGCGCGAACTAGACCAATGGGAGTTACTCCAGTTGCTTTCTGGTCCTTATGATCAAAAGGGCGCTGTACTCACAATCAACGCAGGGGCTGGTGGTACCGATGCTCAAGACTGGGCAGATATGTTGCTGCGAATGTACACTCGTTGGGGAGAAAAGTATGGCTATAAAGTCAGTTTAAGCGAACTTTCCGAAGGTGATGAAGCGGGGATCAAATCTGCGACTGTAGAAATTACTGGGCGCTATGCCTATGGTTACCTGCGTTCAGAAACAGGCACACATCGTCTAGTGCGGATTTCACCCTTCAACGCCAACGGTAAGCGGCAAACAAGCTTTGCTGGCGTGGAAGTGATGCCCGAGATAGATAACAATATACAGCTAGAAATCCCAGAGAAAGATTTGGAAGTGACCACAACTCGCTCTGGGGGTAAGGGTGGGCAAAACGTTAACAAAGTAGAAACCGCAGTCCGGGTTGTTCACATTCCGACTGGAATAGCGGTGCGTTGTACGGAAGAGCGCAGCCAATTACAAAATAAAGAAAAAGCCCTCGCCCGCTTGAAGGCAAAACTGCTGGTTATTGCTCAAGAGCAACACGCCAAAGAAGTCGCCGAAATCCGGGGCGATATGGTAGAAGCCTCTTGGGGTAACCAAATCCGGAACTACGTTTTTCATCCTTACCAGATGGTGAAGGATTTGCGGACTGCGGAGGAAACAACTGCGATCGCGGATGTAATGAACGGTGAAATCGATATGTTCATCCAAGCCTATTTACGGCAAGAGAACCAGTTGGTAGAAGCTTCTGCATAACTAAAATCCGCGAAAGTCTGGGAGTGTGGGAAGAAATCCTTTGTTCGGTGTTTCCCTCCCTCCTTCCCTCCTTTCCAAAGGGGACACAATGGCAACTTGGTGCTATAAGAACTGTTACATTATGAGAAGAGTTTGTTAACAAATCATCATTATGAGTGACTCTCGTTCTGCAGAACCTCAACCTTCCTACGTCAAACTCGCCATGCGAAACATGGTGCAAAAGCGTCTGACCTCTTTGAAGCATTTTGTATTAACGATAGTAGGTCTTTTAGCAGTACTTGTAGGTCTGGCTTACTTAACTCGTTAAAGTAGAAAAAAATACGTAAAGGAGACTTTGTAGCTGGTGCAAGTTGAAGTGTATGTGCAGGATTACTATCATGAATCATCCAAGCCAGAAGCTCTGCACTCTGGAGAAAAGGATGCGCATATTACTGTTGAAACTTGGGAAGACTGGTTTGAGTGCTGGTTAGAAATACTACAGCCAAGTATTTCTCCAGCACCTGCTTATGAAGTTGGACTACGTTTAACAAACAACAGTGAAATTCTGACACTCAACCAGCAGTATCGTCATCAAAATAAACCGACAGACGTTTTATCTTTTGCTGCATTAGAGGTAGATGCCCCTGATGTGACAGAAATAGACGCCGAGGAACCGTTATATCTCGGTGATATTGTAATTTCTGTCGAAACTGCTCAACAGCAAGCTCAACAGCAAGAACATCCTTTGCCAACAGAGCTAGCTTGGTTAGCAGCTCATGGGTTATTGCATCTTTTGGGTTGGGATCATCCTGATGATGAAAGTTTGAGCCAAATGCTTAAGCAACAAGTCATATTACTGAAGGCGATAGGTATTGACACTGACTTTGAATAGCAATGACTTACCATTAGAATCTAAGTGTTATTCTGTATTTAATATTTGATATTTTTCTGTTACATATTGCTAATAAGTGCACTATTCTCCTAACATCTGCTGTCTGTTCCCCACCTACTCTGCTGTTTGGTCTTTACACTTATGTCTCAACAAGTCTCATCTCCACCAAAAGCTTCGCTACCGCCAGTACCGGACTGCTTAGAAACGGTTGTTAGTAGCCAACGTCAATTATCGTGGCAAGTTGCCTCTAATTTATTTGTCAGTTTTAAGTATGCTTGGTGCGGAATTAGCTACGCTTTTCAAACACAACGTAATTTTCGCATTCACATTTGTGTTGGAGCTTTGGCAATTACCTTGAGCATTTTCTTGCATCTTAAATCTGTAGAAATCGCTGTGATTGGACTGACAAGCGGTTTAGTTTTGGCGTTGGAGTTGCTGAATACGGCGATCGAGTCAATTGTGGACTTAACAGTTAAACAGACCTACCATGAGTTGGCAAAAATTGCTAAAGACTGCGCAGCAGGTGCTGTGCTTGTCTCTGCCTTGGTAGCAGTGATAGTAGCTGGCACACTTTTACTTCCTCCCCTGTTAGCTTTAGTGTTGGCATCTGTATCATTCTAAGTGCTGGGCAGAAGTGTCTTTTTTCAAGATGACTGAAACTAAAGATGAAAATCTTAGTCGTGAGAATGACTCACAATTATCACAAATTGCCATAAACCAGGAAGAATAACTTTTGATAATAGTTATCGACGGTAACTACGAGAGTTTTATGCGTATCATACAGACGTGGAAATTTTCACCCAAATAGAAATCCGATGACCGCAACCAGGTATCATAGTTTAGTGATTTCGCGTGACACTTGTCCAAATGTGCTAGAAATCACTGCTTGAGTTGAGGATGGCGCAATTATGGAGGTATGACACTGGAACTATCTTCATATTGACGGCGTCCAGTTCATCTATGAAAGTGTCCTGATAACTTCAAGCAAGCAACTACTGCAAAACTTTTACAGAACAATTGCGGTCTAGAGAGAAGAATTCATGAAACGACGACAGTTATTGGGCTATGCAGGAGCCGGATTAGCGACAACATTAGTTACAAGCTTGGGTTCCTCCCTTCAAGCTAATGCCCAATCTGGCGGTTCATTATCAATTCAGTGGCTCGGTCATACTTGCTTTCTATTTACTGGTGGTGGAGTCAGAATTCTCACGAATCCCTTTCGGACTGTTGGCTGTACCGCTCGTTATCGTACGCCAAAGGTTGGGGCTGATTTAGCTCTGATTAGCAGTCAATTGCTAGATGAAGGTGCTGTAGAAAACCTTGTTGGAAATCCAAAGCTTATCTATGAAGCGGGAGTTTACGACTTTAATAACATTAAGTTGCAGGGAATCCCCATAAACCATGACCGTAAAGGTGGCAGGCAATTTGGTGTAAATACGGCTTGGCTTTGGAAGCAAGCGGGAATTAATATCCTTCATTTAGGAGGAGCAGCAGCACCCATTTCCATTGAACAAAAAATCCTTATGGGGCGTCCTGATGTGGCATTAGTGCCTGTAGGAGGAGGTGCAAAAGCTTATAATCCTGAAGAAGCCAGACTTGCAATTCAAACCCTCAATCCCAAAATAGTGATTCCTACCCATTACCGTACACAAGCAGCAGATGCTCCAAACTGCGATATCTCACCTTTGGATGACTTCCTAAAACTCATGAACGCAATGACAGTACGTTCTAGCAGTAGTGACACGATTACTGTCAGCTCTGGTAAATTACCGGAGAAGACTATAATTCAAGTTTTGAGTTATAAGTTTTAGCCGTAGTCCAAAATCAGCCTCACACAAGTCTTATAATAATATTTGTAAAGAGTATATTTACTTATACCATAATTTTCATAAACAATAGTAGATAAAGATTTTCTGGGGATTTCTTGAGATATAGAAATCACTCTATTAAGATCAGAAAGTCTTTCGTAAACGGCAACAAACACATGGATGTAAAGCTGGTTTTAGCTGCACTAACAATTGTCTTCACAGTTTCGTGCTTGTTCTTTGGTACGAAAAATGGATTCTACGATTCGGATAACTATCATGGGAATGGCTCAGCCCACTGAAGCCACAAAAAACAATCAGCACCGCCCCTAATCCGTAACTTAGAAGAATTTTTATTACCCATTGGGCAAATGTCCATAAAAATGAGCTTAGAGGGGAAAAGAGCATGAGCGATCGCCTGTCAGTATCCTTCAGATTTGATGCGGGGGAGACGGCGAGTGAACTAGAATGTTTGCCTTTTGGGGTTCATCACGATGATGAAGGTGTTTGTCTATTAATACGGATGGGACCACATCGCATTTTGCTTGACTGTGGTTTGGCGGATATCTCAACTCTAGTGAACAGATTTCAAAAATCGGCACCTCGAGGAAGTTCGCCGTTACCAGCAGATTTTGTCCTGGTGAGTCATGCGCATCCAGACCATGCTAGAGGATTGTTAGCTCTGCATAAGGCATTTCCGCTGTTACCAATATACGCCAGCGAAGTGACTAGCAAGTTGCTGTCTCTAAATTGGCAGGAGCAAGCTCCCCAGGAAGTACCATCATTTTGTCAAGCGTTGCCATTGCGATCGCCTGTAGAATTCAAAGATGGTCTGGTAGCAGAAATAATTCCTGCAGGTCACCTACCAGGGGCGGTAGCAATTCTACTCACGTATACCACAAAAGAGCGCTCTTACAGGCTACTGTATACGGGCGACTTTTTTTTATCCAATTCGCGGCTTGTAGAAGGTTTACGTTTGGAAGAATTGCGGGGAATAGAGTTGGATGTGCTGATTATTGAAGGAAGCTATGGAACTTCCCGTCATCCCCACCGCCGGACTCAAGAAAATCAACTTGCTGAGAGAATTAACCGAGCGATCGCAGAGCGTTGTTCTGTGCTACTTCCGACACCAACTTTGGGACTCGGTCAAGAACTGCTGATGCTTTTACGCAGTCATCACCATTTCACAGGAAGAGATTTAGATATCTGGGTTGATCGTAGTGTCGCCGTTGGATGTGACGCTTACCTGGAATTGCTATCCCATCTTCCCCCTTCGGTACAAAACTTTGCTCGCCATCAACCCCTATTTTGGGATGAACGGATACGCCCACGTGTACGGCGGATGCAGCCACAACAGATCCCTGATCTTAGCAGCCCTTGTATTATCCTTACTGACTCCACGGCTGATTTAAGCGAATACTGCCAAAAAGGCACAGGCTATTGGCTCACCCTTGTTCCAGAAAAAACCAATATAAAAATTCACGACCAATACTCACGCCTAATGACCGTCGAAACCTATCTTCTTGCTCAACATAGTGACGGTCCAGGGACAACCAAACTCATTCATAATTTGCGACCGCAGCACGTCATCTTCGTCCACGGTTCTCCTACTTATTTAGCAGACCTAACAAGCCTAGAAGAGTTACAGAATCGTTACCATTTGCATTCTCCCGCAGCTGGCACACTTGTGGAACTGCCTATTGGTGAAACATTTTTACAACCAGCTGCCCCAGAAACAAATTATGAAGGTGAACTGACGGAATTAGGAACTGTAGTCACAATCACTCTACCCGATGCAATCACTGCCGACCCCCGGTGGCGACACTTTGCGGATACAGGTTTAATTGAAGCCCGATGGCAAGGCGAAGATCTGGTCTTACGGGGACTATCGCAAAGAGAACTGCTGAACCAAAATAGCGATCGCTTTACCTGGTCTGATCTTGAGTGCTGCGGTACTTGCCGACATCAAAGGGGACAGAGGTGTTGGAATCCTGCGTCTCCACTGTATAATTTCAAAGTCACTCTTGAAGGTTACTGTCCTGCATTTGAACGCAACATCGAAAAGAGTCCTGAGTCTTGAGTCCTGAGTGTGTCAGTTTCAACAGATAAGTGCTGAGTTATTAGCATGCGAATTTCCTAAATTTTACTCAGCACTTAAGTGTTGCTAGGAGCAAGGGGTTCGACTCTTCAAGGACTGAACCCCCAGCACTGATTACTCTGGGTTTGAATCAGTAAAACGATTACGGATACGTTCAGCTTCTGGACAGTCTTCAGTTAAAAGAGGTTCTACGTTACCGCGTGGCACTGAAGCTAATTTTTGCGTTACAGCGCCAATGCTTTCAAGGCGAACCATTTCCTCCCAAGAACAAACTTCGTCTTCTTCTTCTGTTTCATAACGTAGGGTGACCAAATCTCCCTCTATATCGGTGATGCGGGCACGCTCGATCCAGCGTTGCTGGTCCCGCAAGAACACACAGACCTCCCGCCCGTCGCAACACAATTGATAAATCTTGCGGTGTAGCATCTACTGCTTCTGCCTTTTTATACTTAGTTAAATCTGTCAACAACATCTGGGCTTTTCCCCCAGCATATAATACCCCTTTATGGTTCGTTAAGTGAACCAAGCCAAGGTATCTTTCTTGACCCAAACCAGGAATTCGTTTTTCCTTGTCTGCTTTGTCAGCTTTTTGGACTAAAAAGTTCACGGTTACTGCACCAGCTAAACTTCATTTTTGTCGGGTCATTCAAAAAATGTTTACTTCATAGAAGTCACAGATTTCGGGATTTTTCCTGGCAAAGACAAGATGAATTGGTGAGTGGTGACAAGCATTATGTAATATTTTATACTCCAAAACAAACGTTAGTTGCGGTTGTTTGAATTGCCTGCTTATAGTCCTTGACATCGCTGGGAAGTCTGGGGACTTTGCTTTACTTTTACCCCTATGTAGTTGATCTTAGCTTATTCTCTTGTAACCTTGATGGTTTTAAACAACAACACCTGAAGTTTACATTCTTTGGTGAATATCAGCTTCTACTACACAAAGCAAGCTTTGGGGAGATCCATAAAAATAACTCTCCAGCCTGAGCGTGCCTTCGGCAAAGCCGAACGTGGTTGATCGTGGGCGTAGTCGGTTATTCGTTTTAATAAGGGGCTTTGATTTATTTACGCTTAAGTGCTTTGACACTTTTGCTATATCAGTTTTGTTTATCATAATTAATAAAGCAATCTAAAATCCTCATCTTGTTGACTTAGCTGTACCGAATCTAGGTTTAAATCTTGAAACTTTTGCACCAGGCGATCGCATGCTGGACGTTCTGTAGCATAGTGTCCGGCGTCAATCAAAATCACACCGCGATCACGGCTTTCCTGAAACTGATGGAACTTACAGTCAGAAGTCAAGTAGGCTTGAGCACCTGTTTTTACAACCGCTGAAAGATAACTGGCTCCTGAACCACCCAAAACAGCAACTCGGGAAATCGCCTGCTTTAAATCTACCACTGGAGAGGAAATCAGATGAGAAGGTGCGAGTCGGGTTTGAATGATTGTGAGTAACTCTTTTAAAGCTATAGACTGATCTAAATTTCCAACGCGTCCGTATCCTAATCCTGCTTGAGTGGGTACAACAGGAGAGACTTCCTTAAGTTCTAGAATTTGAGCCAAAACGTCAGCAGTTCCATCATCTACTTGGTCGAAATTTGTATGAGCAGTGTAAATACCAATATTGTAGGTAAACGCTAACCGTGCCATTTCGCCGATGGCGTCGCCACAACGTAAGGACTTGGGGGGACTAAAAATCAAAGGATGGTGGGCAAAAATTAGATTCACCGGGATACCAGCATTTTGGAGGGCGATCGCTTCTTGCATCACAGCCAAAGTTGGTGTCAAACAAACCAAAACACGTGCACTTTCTTGCAAAACTCCTGGCTCAATTTGCCAGCCACAATTATCCCAGCTTTCTTGCCAAGCCGGATTTGCCCATTTTTCAAACCAGGTTATGAAATCAGCTATTTTCATTAGTCATTAGTCATTAGTATTAAACTATAGGATTCCTATCTGATTTTTGCTCAGTTAGGTACAATTTATCTTTTTTATTCCCTGTTCCGGTTCGGCTACGCTCACGGCGAGCCTATTAAGAGCGATGGACTGCGCCGCCCTGACTAGCACTCTTGCTAGTCGAAGTGGCTTGTCGAAGTGTTAACGGCGATGCACTGAGCGTGGTCGTTGTGTTCCCTATTCAAGGTTGCTTTCACGATCCAGAGATATGAATAACCAGTTCTCGTGCGTGATTTCTTTGTCTATGTTCCCAAATATAAATTCCTTGCCAAGTTCCCAGTACTAAGTGACCTCTATTGATCGGAATCATTTCTGATGTATGAGTCAAAACTGTACGGATATGTGCTGGCATGTCATCAGATCCTTCAGTATCGTGGATGTACTGGGCTGATTCTGGTACGAGTTTTGCCATAAAATTAGCTAAATCTTCCAGCACATCTGGGTCAGCATTTTCTTGAATCAGCAAACTGGCTGAAGTGTGGCGCAAAAATATAACACATAGTCCTGTTTCAACTCCTGATTCAGCGACTGTATCTTCAATTTTTCGGGTAATGTTATGCAAAGATTTGCCCGTCGTAGAAATCCTCAGTAGCTTTTGGTAGTCAGTCATTTTTGCATTAATGATTATTCATTCCCTAGTCATTCTCTATTTTACCTAAAACAAGCTTACCCCCTGCTCGTTACAAGAGGGTGTCCGTAAGGACTCAGGGCATTGACTTTAAGAAGTGGTGGCAAGAATGACACGGTTAATTACTTGGTATAGGAAAAAGCCGTATAATCCTTTACAATAGTTACCGATAATATTTCCGCGAAAGTTTATTTACACAAAAATAAGCGTAAGCCGCCAAATGCAGGTATTTCAAAGCATCACCAAATCGTTTTTCGTTGTTTTCTACCTACTCGCCAGCTGGCAGTTTAACTTCAACCAACTACTTTTCATTACAGGGAGAGAAGTAATGGCGGCTCCACTCGAATTACTAGGGCAAAACAACACCCTACAGAATAAGATTCAAGCTAAGTTTAACGTGGCTAACCAGGCGTTAGCTGATGGACTAGAACAAAACCAGGAACTTTTAGGTAACACACAACAAACCTTTAGTCAGGCGAACGCGGCGATACGTCAATCGATTGATCCACAACAAGCCACTAGCGCCCACGCACAAGCGATAAGCCGGAGGCAAGACAGCGAGCGTATCGCGCACAAACGGTTGCAAGTCCCGTCAACACTACAAGACTCCACAGCTAACGAAGCACAAAAACCTGTAGAGCACAACTTACAGCCTACTGACAACATCCTTAAGATACAACAAGCCAAGTTAGTTAACGAGGCAAAAACACAAACCCTCTCTAATCAAAGCACAGGCACTTTTGCTTGGAAGTTCATCAAAAACGGAGTTGGTGTTGCTTCCGAGTATTCCGGCGACATCAAAGAGCAACAGCAGATACAGCTAGAGTTAAACAGCCTTCGCCAAAATATCGCCGATATTAACGTCAATGGCGTCGAATGGCTCGTGCAAAACTCAAAGGACGAAAGTGTACAACAAGCGCTAAACATTGAGGGGTTCAACATACCCTCTCAAGGTCTAACCAAAGAGCAAGCGCAACAGTACACCGGGGCTTTACAACAGTTAGTTCTGAGGTACGAGGAACAGGCGACGCTTCTTGAGATGAGAATCAACACGATAGCAGAGAAATACACTCCCTACCGCTTAAACAGACCTCAAGCGCAACAAAAGAAAACATTCCCCCTGAAACTAAAAGCTGCGGAACAAGAAACACAAAGCCTAACGCAGCAAGCAAACCAAGTCAACGAAAACAGACAGCAACGGATTTTGAGTATTCAAAGCCCTTTGAACCAGAATCAAGAACAACCAGCGCGAACCCTTGACTCGTCGTTGAGTATTGGTGGGCATCTTGACTCGAAAATACCAAAAGCAAACACCTTCTTCGCAAACGACACCGTAGATCCTGGCGAGTATTTAGCTGGCTTAAACACAACTAGTAGTGTTGCTCGAAAAGTTCTCACTAATAGAAATTATTGGCAACACTACCCTGACAACGTAAAAACACAGGGAAGTATGAGTATGGCTCAAAACTCCCTAAACGCGGGCAGTCGTTTATATATTCTTGACGACAATGTTGGAAATCAGAACCAATCGGGTTATCCAGATTTAACACAACAGTGGTTTAATTTTCAAGTGCCTGCAAAAAAAGGGTACGTTCCAAACATCGCTTACCCCGAAGACAACATAGACAATACACACGGCTACGCGTATCTTCATAAAAACGTTGCCTTCCGACGAGCGATAAACACTACCGCTAACAAACTCGGTATTCCTGGCTCATGGATAGCGGACGTTATCGCTGTTGAAACTAGTTTCAACCCCAGAGAGTTTCACAGGACTAACTCGTGTGGGTACGGAGGTTTGATAGGTTTTGGCACAGATGACGCACAAGAGTTTGGTACGACGCTTAGACGGATACTTTCGTTACCACCAGAAAGACAGATGACGTACGTCGAAAAGTATTTAAGCAGACCGAACATCAAACGTCACCTAAATAGAGGTGTTGAATACGTAGCAGCTGCTGTTTTCGGTGGTAGGGGACTACTCAACAAACTCATAAAAAATCCATCGAAAGCCTTACGCACAAGCGATGGTTCTATTAACTTACAGATCTATATGCAAAGGTTGGGGCGCGACGTAGGGCGACGCTACGACTTTAACGCCAGACTTACAAAGCCAACTACTTTCGCCAGTTCACTAGACTTACAAAGCAGGGTGCGCATTGTCTCAATAAATCCAGCAAACTAAATGTTTTGCAACTAGCCCCTCATTTTTGTTAGTCCTAACCGGAAAACCTTAAACGTTTGGCGGGTTCCGGAATAATACTTACTGCGATTATTCTTAATAACCCGCCAAATTGGGTAAACGCATCTAAATTAGTCTTAAGAAAAAGTTTTGTTTATGCGTATATGATAAGAATCACAATTTCTCGTTAAGAACTTTGTAAATAATCAACAACAGCATGAGCTATCGTTTCATTTCCATCCTTAGCAATGAGTTGAGATTGCTTCGGTTGATTGGGTGATTGGTTGAGAAAATCCCAAGTTCCTTGGAAAAACTCAGATGGGTTGAGGATTTGATGTTGGTTGTAATTACGAATACCTTCCAATAAAAAAGCGGCTTCTGCAAACTCGTCACGAGTGACTGAAACAATCGGCACGTCCAAACGTGTTGCTTCAGCAAAGGTACTGAAACCAGGTTTAGATACAACTCGCCCACAAATAGGCATAAAATCAACTGGGCGGTATTTTTGGTCAGTAGCTGACACTAAGTTTGGCAAATCTGGGGCAGATTTATCAAGTGTGATAAACTGCCAATCAGGAAATTGCTTGAGGTTCTCGTAGGGAATTTCCTGCAAACCCAATCCACCAAAGGTGAGTAAGATAGTTTTATCTTTTGGGGCTGTGATTCCCCATGTGGATCGTACTTCCTCAGGAGCATAACGAGGAGAACCGCCTGTTAAGCCGACGTCTGTGATATTGTTGAAGGCTTGCATCGGTTCGTGGAAAGGAAGACGAAACAGGCGATCGCACTTCGAGTAACAATCACTTATCCAATCAGCAATGTCTGTAAAACGACTACCCCAATCTCGATAGATAAAGTCAAAGCCAAAGTTACTCATCATCCAACAGGGTATCTTAGCTGCTTTGGCAATTTCGCAAGCGAGGAAGGGGACATCTGCCAAGATAAGATGAACACGATTTTGGCGGATAAAGTTGACTTCAGAAGCAATGATAGAATTTTGATTTTTCTTAATCTCAAGTAACTTTTCTAGAGTTGCAGTCTTATCCATTGTTAAGCTATCTGCTTGCACCACACCTAAATCCATCGCACGGGGACGCTGGATAAAATCGCCTTCTATGTAGCACTCTAGCAACCATCGTGGTGCAGTACTCACTATGATCAGCAGGATTTCTGGACATAACTTTTGAATTGTTGCGGCGACAGCTGCTGCGCGGGTAGCATGACCAAAGCCATGATTGGTAATTGCTATGTATAAAATTGGTCTATCCATTGAAGTCATTGGTTAACCGTGAGCGTTTGCGTAGCGGCCCCTATGCCTAACGGCACGGCTACGCCTATCGGGGCTAGCCGAAGGGTCATTTAGCTAGTTCGGGCAGAAGCTTCACGCCTCCTGTTCCGCTTAGGCGTTGAGATGAATGCCCGGACAATCAAAGCAAGACCCTTAACTAATTTTCCGTGTTGCGGAAATAGAGAGTGGATCAGTGTTTTGATTGTTTCTTTCCGGATTCTAAATTATAGAGAAAGCTGACATTTTTAGAGTCAAAACATAGATCATTAATAGTTCGAGAAAGGCACGAGGGCGCGATTGACTTAACCTATTCAATTGAGTGGTGCCTGTACAAGGCCAGCACCCACATCCAGAGGATTGAAGCCAGCGGCTAACCTGTCTTTCTTGGCTTGACCAATTAATCGAGAACTGAGTTCGAGCCGATTGACAGTGGTATTCTGTTTCAACAGTTTTTCAGCCCAGAGCGCTGCAATACCTGCAACGTGAGGAGTTGCCATGCTTGTACCGTTAAGGTACCGATAGCCGCCTCCTGGTTTAGCTGAGTAAATCTTAACACCCGGAGCCGCAACGTTCGGACCAGTGTTGGAAAAATAGGCAACCTTCAAAGCGTTATTCGGTTCACCTGGCGTTTCAAGCGCTCCGACCGAAATAATTCCATCCGCCGCCGCCGGTGGGGCAACGGATAATATGTAGTTCGGATCAATGTTACGCTTGCTATCGTTCCCGGAGGCTGCAACAATCACAGTACCTTGTTGAAATAGTGCATTGCGAGCATTGACTAGATCAGCTAGCTTATCAAACAAGCGAACATTTGCCCGGTAATTCTCTAGCGCTTTAGAGGTAGCAAGAGGTGCTGGAAAATTTTTCTCCTTCATAAGATTTTCAACCTGAGCTGGAAAATTCATACCCAGTGACATGGAGATGACATGTGCCCCCTGATCTAAACCCCACAGAATAGCTCGATAAATTTGCTCAGTTCCTCCACGCCCTTGCGAATCCAGCACTTTACCAATCAGTGCACGTTGTACGCCTGGTGCCATGCTGAAGCGGTATCCGTTAACGACCTGACCAAAAATGGTACCAGCACAATGGGTACCATGTCCGTTCTTATCCCCGTTGCCTTCACCTGTGAAATCTTGCTCTATCAGTTGAACTCCTTTAAAGGCTTCGTGGTTAGCGTCGATGCCAGTATCCAGAACCGCTACGGTTACGCCCTGACCTGTAAAAGGACTATCGACAGCACCAGTTACACTAACTCCCCACGTTGTTGTTCCAAGCTGATCATGCGTCTGTGCTTCCTCACTCGCAGTTGGCTCAATCAGAGCAACTGGCATAGGTGGAGCAATACTGACAACTTGAGGATCGCGCCGCAGATCGAACAGATCTCGCGTATCGAGTGATTCAATGTCAATGCGGGGAGTGGGTGCTTCCACAGTGCGACTCGCTTCAAGAGTGAAAGAGCGTCCTGAAAAAGGCTCACTTAAATCTACACGACTGGTGTCACGAAGGATAATGTATTGATCTGATTCCATAAAAATGACTCCGATGTGTCTAGTTTGCGATGCAAAACCCAAAAACTACCAAAAAATTAATGACCCAAAAAATTAATTGCTCGATAAGCGCAAGAAAGTTTAGGACTTATGCATTGACATGACTTGTATTATATGCATGTCCCTACTTGTTTGCTAAAGGTCACTTAAGCTTGGAAAGTTTTCCTTCTTCCTTGTGTTTTTTATAGGTGTTAGCACAACAAACTCATGCACTTGCGGTATTGCCCAGCAATACATAATCGCTGCTGACTCTGTTGGAATTTTCACTACAATTAGAGAGCAGAGCAAAAATTTGCTGCCTAAAGCATGAGCGAGAACGAAACGATTACACCAGAAACGCTCGACTTAACCAATTGCGAGCGCGAACCAATTCACATCCCCGGTTCCATCCAGCCTCATGGTCTTCTGTTCGTTCTCCAAGAACCAGACCTAAGGATCATTCAGATCAGCAATAACACTGCTCAACTTTTGGGACGCGAACCAGAGGAATTGCTAAATACGCGATTGCACGACTTGCTTGACTTGCAGCAACTCGACGCGATTGAAAAGTGTTTGTCAAAGGATTTTGAAAGTGTTAATCCGTTGAAAATTGTTCTGGATCAACAGGGCAAAAACCTGATTTTCGATGGAATTGTACATCGCTTTGATGGCGTACTTATTTTAGAACTAGAACCGAGTCAAAGCCAAGAAAATGTGAGTTTCTTCGGGTTTTATCATTTGGTAAAAGGCGCGATTAGTAAAATTCAAGCAGCATCGACAACTGAGGAAATGTGTCGAGTTGCAGTGCAACAGGTGCAACAGCTAACGGGATTTGATCGTGTCATGGTCTATCAATTTGACGCAGAGGATGCAGGTAACGTTATAGCCGAAGTTGCAAAAGATGAGTTGACACCCTATCTTGGTTTACGTTATCCTGCCTCGGATATCCCTGTACAAGCAAAGCAACTTTACCTATTGAATAGGTTGCGCTTGATTCCCGATAGCAATTATCAACCTGCTACCTTAGTTCCACCGCTGCATCCGGTGAGCCAATGCCCCACAGATTTAAGCCTAGCGGTTTTACGCAGCGTGTCGGCGCTCCACGTAGAGTACTTGCACAATATGGGTGTAAGTGCATCAATGTCAATATCTTTGGTCAAAAACAAACAACTTTGGGGATTGATCGCTTGTCACCATACATCGCCCAAATACTTGAGTTATGAAGTGCGGACAGCTTGTGAATTTATTGGTCAAGTTATGTCTTTGGATTTAGTCGCAAAACAAGCCAATGACGACTTTGATTTCAAGATGAATTTAAAATCGATTCTGGCTAGATTCATAGAATTGATTCCTCAACATGAAAATTTACTGGAAGGGTTAACCCAGTCTGAAGCTGATTTGCTGGGTATAGTTAGCGCCCAGGGAGTGGCGATTTGCTGGAACGACGACTGGACGCGCATCGGTCAGACTCCCGAACCTGATGAGTTGCAAAAGTTGCTGGCTTGGGTGGGAACGAAGATTGACGGCGACAACCTTTTATATACAGACACTTTACCCAAGATTTTTCCACAAGCGGAAAAATTCAAACAGCTTGCTAGTGGATTGATAACATTAGCCATTTCAAAAGTCAAGCACAACTACATTTTGTGGTTTCGTCCGGAAGTGGTTCAAACTGTGAATTGGGGAGGGAATCCCAACAAACCTGTGGAAGTGCTGCAAGATAGTAGTGTGCGAGTATCGCCGCGTAAATCCTTTGCTTTGTGGCAAGAAACAGTCCAAGGACGATCTTTATCTTGGAAGCCTTGTGAGATTGAGGCAGTTTTAGAACTGCGGGGGGCAATTGTCAGCATTGTCTTGCGCAAAGCAGATGAATTGGCGAAACTCAATTTGGAGTTAGAACGAAGCAACACAGAACTAGATGCCTTTGCTTATATCGCCTCTCACGACTTGAAGGAACCCCTACGAGGAATTCATAACTATGCCAGTTTTTTGATCGAAGATTACGCCGATATCCTCGATCAAGATGGGGTGGAGAAGTTACAAACGTTGTTGCGCTTAACTAGTCGCATGGAAGACTTGATCGAGTCTTTGCTGCACTTCTCCCGCCTGGGACGGATGGAACTCAATTTGCAACTGACAGACACAAACGAACTGGTGCAACACGCAATACAAGTGATCAAACTGAGCATGACATCAGAGGACGTGGAGTTTCGCATTCCTCGCCCTTTACCGACACTCAAGTGCGATCGCATCCAACTTGCTCAAGTTTTCACTAACTTGATTAGCAATGCGATGAAGTACAACAGCCGTTCGGAAAAATGGATTGAAATTGGCTATTTAGATGAAGCTGACACGCCCAAAAACTGCCTACAACCACAAAACTCTCACGATGGAGAGATAGCGATCATATTCTATGTGCGCGACAATGGCATCGGAATTAAAAAACAGTATCTTGAAACTATTTTCCGTATTTTCAAACGACTGCACGGCAAAAATCAGTATGGGGGTGGTACGGGGGCCGGATTAACCATTGCAAAGAAGATAGTTGAACGTCATAACGGTAGAATATGGGTTGAGTCAACTTATGGAGAAGGCAGTACTTTCTACTTTGCCTTAGCGCGAACAAATCAACTTTATGAAGCCAGTGCAGAACAATAGCTTATTAGTAGTTGAAGACAGTGACGAGGATTTTGAAGCGTTTAGACGGATACTCCGCAAATCCTCACTTCATGCTCCCATCTACCGTTGCGTAGATGGGGAAGATGCATTAGAGTATCTGTTTCAAGTAGGTGAGTACGCGAATCATACCTCGCGATCGCGTCCAGGTATAATTCTGCTCGATCTGAATTTACCAGGTATGGACGGACGAGATGTGTTGATTGCGATCAAGCAAAACGCAACTCTTAAAATGATTCCCGTCATTATTTTTACAACATCTTCTAATCCTAAAGATATTGACGTATGTTACGAGCATGGAGTAAATGGTTATATTGTCAAGCCGATAGATCTTAGCAAGCTCAAGGAAACGATCGAGACATTTATCCAATATTGGTTCGAGATCACTACGCTTCCACAAGCTTATGGATAGGTATGCACAGCTATCCATCAAAGACGAAAAATCGAGAAAGCGGTCTCGAACAAACTAAAATTAAAGAATTTTTTGAGAAATTTTTCTAAAATATTGAAACTCCTACTTCTTGCAGCAGTGGATGGATACACAACAACCAGTGAAAATCTTAATTATCGACGATAGTGCAGAGGACAGATTTGCCTATCGCCGCTACTTGCTGCAAGAAGTCGAGTATCAATACAGGATTTTGGAACAAGAAACTGGCGAGGCAGGGTTGAGTTTATGTCTCCAAGAACAACCAGATGTGATCTTGATCGATTTCTTGTTGCCGGATTTAGACGGATTAGAGTTTTTGAGCCAGTTGCAGGATCAGATTGGCAAGAATCACCCACCTGTGGTCATGTTAACAGGCCAAGGCGATGAATTCGTTGCCGTGCAAGCAATGAAACGTGGCGCTCAAGACTATCTGATTAAGGGTAAGACAACTTCAGAGGCATTACGGTTGGCAGTCAAAAGCGCCATTAAGAATGCGCGATTACAGCAGCAATTGCAACAAAGCCAAGCAGCCCTGGAACAACAACTAAAGTCAGAGCGGATTGTCACACAGATAGCTGGGCAAATTCGGCAATCCCTCGACTTGGACACAATTCTCAACACCACTGTAGAGCTAGTACGGCAGTTCTTACAAACAGACCGGGTGATTATGTTCGAGTTGCAACCAGACGGCAACGGTAAAGTGGTTGTAGAGTCAGTAGAGTCGGGTTGGACACCAATCTTGTCAACTAGCATGTATGATACATGCCTTGCCACAAGCGACATCAGTTCTTATCTACAAGGGCAAGCCACGGCAAGAACAGACATTCATAATGGCGACATCGATCCCTGTCACGTCAACTTACTCGCTCAGTTTCAGGTACGAGCAAACTTAGTCGTACCAGTTTTATTGAATGTAGGAAATAACACTCAAGAATTAGAAATTGATCATGCCTCTTCTACACCTCAACTCTGGGGTCTGTTGATTGCCCATGAGTGTAGAGCACCTCGGCAGTGGCAAGCAATGGAAATTAGCCTGCTGACTCAATTGGCAACTCAGGTTGGGATTGCCATCCAACAATCACAGCTGTATCAGCAAGCACAAATGGAATTGTTGGAGCGTCAGCAGACTCAGCAGGCGCTACAAGTAAGTGAAGAGCGATTGCGGCTAGCACTCGATGCAGCAAGGATGGGGATTTGGGACTGGAATATCCTGACCAACCAAATTGTTTGGTCTGCTAGCCTCGAACGCTTGTTTGGAATGGAAGCGGGAGAGTTTGATGGTCGCTATGAAACCTTTCTTAACTTGCTGCACCCAGAGGATCGAGCACAAGTACAGAAAGCGATCGCCCGTGCAGTAGAACACAGAGAACCGTATGACATTGAGTTCCGCTTTTTCTGTCCTAGTGGTAGAATTCGCTGGGCAGTCAGTCAAGGGCAGGTCTTTTATGATCAAACTGGCAGACCAGTCCGCATGACAGGGATAGACTTGGATATCACCGCTCGCAAACAAGCCCAAGAAGCCCTACGCGAGAGTGAGGAGCGATTTCGCTTGCTTAGTGCCTTCGCTCCGATTGGGATTTTTCAAACTGATGGGGCAGGTCATTGTCTTTATACTAACCCTCAATGGCAAGCAATTGCTGGTTTAAGTTTACAAGAAAGTTTGGGTGATGGCTGGGCAAGGGCAGTTCATCCTGATGATCGCGAGCAAGTTTGGGCAGAGTGGAACCGTTGCACGCAAGAAGGAAGTGAGTTTTCAATGGAGTTCCGCTTCTTAACGCCTCAAGGCGGAACGCATTGGGTACAGGCAAATGCAGCAGCTATCCGTTCTCAGTTAGGCGAAATCATCGGCTATGTTGGCACCGATCAAGACATTACTGCTCGCAAATACGCAGAGGAAGCATTGCAAAATGCTTTGCAAAAGCTCAACTTTCATGTCGAAAATTCTCCCCTAGGGGTGATTGAATGGGATAGCGACTTGCGAATTATCCGTTGGTCCGAGTCAGCAGAGAATATTTTCGGCTGGACAGCCCAGGAAATATTGGGCAAGCAAATGAGTGAATGGCAATTCATTTATCCGGAGGATGCAGCCGCCGTGAGTAATGTTGTCCGGCGTATCCTCAGTGGTGATGAAGCGCAAACTGTTTGCTGTAATCGCAACTATGCTAAGGATGGCTCGGTGGTTTATTGTGAGTGGTACAACTCAACGTTAACAGACGAATCGGGTAATCTGGTGTCTGTGCTATCTCTAATTATGGACGTAAGTGAGCGCGTCCGCTTAGCCAGTGAGCGCGATCGCATCCTGCAACTCGAACAAGTCGCCCGAAGTGAAGCCGAACGAGCAAATCGAGTTAAAGATGAGTTTTTGGCAGTTCTCTCCCATGAGTTGCGATCGCCGCTTAATCCAATCTTAGGCTGGTCTAAAATCTTGAAAACCCGCAAGCTTGACGCAAACAAGACGACGCAAGCTTTAGAAATTATCGAACGCAATGCCCAAGCACAAGCTCAACTGATTGAAGATTTGCTGGATGTTTCGCGGATTTTACAAGGCAAACTCAAACTCAATGTTTCTGCAATAGATTTAACTACTGTGATTTCCTCCGCCTTAGAAACTGTCCGCTTGGCAGCACAAGCAAAATCTATTGAACTGCAACCAATATTAGAAGTTGGTGTGTGGCAAGTTTCAGGCGATGCGACTCGGCTGCAACAAGTATTTTGGAATTTTCTCTCCAATGCTGTCAAGTTCACTCCCAATGGCGGTCGAGTAGAAGTTCGCTTGCAGGAAGTTGCGTCAATAGCTCAAATCACAGTGAGTGATACAGGTAAGGGCATCAATCCAGAGTTTCTGCCTTACGTGTTTGAATCATTCCGTCAAGCAGATAGCACCACCACGCGCCAATTTGGTGGCTTAGGATTGGGGCTGGCGATCGCCCGTAATATCGTAGAAATGCATGGCGGTACTGTGATGGCGGATAGTTTAGGGGAAGGACAGGGGGCGACTTTTACAGTGCAGCTACCACTGATTCAAACAACCAAGGACTACGGCGACAAAAAAGACCAAGGCAAAAATTTCTCCTGTGCTGAGAATTCCTCAATTCTAACTGGCTTACGGGTCATGGTTGTAGACGACGAACCTGATTCATTGGAATTCACTGCCTTTGTGTTGGACCAGGAAGGGGCAGATGTGATAGCAGTATCATCAGCAGAAGAGGCGCTACGAGTTATACAACAATGGCAGCCAGTTCTGTTGATCAGCGATATTGGGATGCCAGAAATGGACGGATATATGCTCATACGTCAAATCCGGAAATTACCTCAAGACCAAGGAGGACAGATTAGTGCAATCGCACTCACAGCGTATGCTAGCGAAGCTGATTGCCAAAAGGCTCTGGCAAATGGGTTCGATGCACATATATCTAAACCAGTGGAGCCAAGTCAATTAATTGCAGTTGTCACCAAGCTCTTAAAACAACGAGTGTAGAAATTAGTTGCCAGCTTCTTATCTTACAAAGGAGTTGAGTTTTGCCAGAAGTGCGACTCGTTGTAGAGTTAAAATGGAAACATATACAGGACTTACGCACAAACAACGTAACTATTGTCCACAGCGACTATTAGCGCAGCGTGCCGTTAAGCATAGGGAAGCAATTCCCATCCTGCTTTTTTTCGTAGCGAGTGCGTAAGTCCCAAAATAGCTGTATGTGAAGAATGTGGGCGCTGACGACTACACTCGTGCAATGCGTGAAAACTATGTATATTACCTGACAGTAGCGTAAGTCCTGATAAGAATAGATAAGATGCAAGATAAAACAAGCAAACTCTTCCGAGAAGAAGCGCTAGAACAGCTGTCATCACCAGAACAACTTGACCAGATGATGCAGGTCACAAGCCAGCAAGTTTGGTTACCTTTGATTTCTATGGGCTTTTTGGTCGTTATAGCTGGTATTTGGAGTGTAGTCGGGCGAATTCCACTCACTGTCACAGGTTCCGGCGTGTTGAGCCGACCTCGTCATGTGGTGCCATTTCAAACACTCAGTGCTGGTCAATTATTAGCTTTAAATATCAAGCCAGGAGATGTGGTTAGACAAGGTCAAGTACTCGCCATCATCGACCAATCCAATATTAGGCAACAACTACAACAAGAACAAGGAAAGTTAAACCAACTTCTAGAGCAGAATCTAAACACCGATAGACTGCAAAAGCAGCAAACAGTGCTGGCGCTAAGAACGCTTCAACAGCAGCAAAAAGACTTTGAACAAACCTTGCGTCGAGAATCAGTCGCACCAGTGCTACATTCACAAACCCTTGAAGCATTAAAGCAAAAACGAGAAAGCCTTGAGCAAAGTGTGTCCAGAGAAAAAGTCGCACCAGTGCTGTACAAACAAACTCTCACTGCACTAGCACAAAAAAGCAAAAGCCTTGAACAGCAAAAGCAACAAATCACTGCATTGCTACAAACTTTGCAACAACGAGTTGAAACTCGTCGTAGTCTTTTTCAAGAGAAGATTATTAGCCAAGATACATTACTGCAATCTCAACAGGAATTATTAAACGCTCAGAAGGAAATATCAGAGATTTCAACACAACTTAAAGATCTTGATGTTCAAAAAACAACTAGTGAACGTGAATATCTACAAAACTTGAATAAAATTGACGATACCAAAAATAATATTCAAGATCTTGAAGTTCAAAGAACAAATGCAGAGCGCGATTATCTACAAAATATGAATAAGCTTGATGAAATCAAAACCAAAATTAAAGATATAGAAACCCAAAAAACTAAATTAGTTCAACAAGATGTAGAAAAGTCAATCAATCAATTAAATCAAATTCAGGAAGTTAAACGCAAGATTGCTCAGTTAAAATTGCAATTAGCTCAATCAAGCCAAGTTATTAGTAAATATGATGGTCGCGTTTTAGAAGTAGGGGTTCTGGCTGGTCAAATTGTCAATTCTGGCACTCGTATTGGGACTATCGAAGCTCTTGACTCCAAAACTAAACTAACAAGTCTTGTTTACTTTGCTGATAAGGATGGCAAACAAATAAAACCAGGTATGACAGTACAGGTTACACCTAGCGTTGTTAAGCGCGATCGCTTTGGTGGAATTGTTGGAACGGTAACAAGAGTTTCTCCTTTCCCTGTGACAACTGGCGATATTGTGGCGCAAGTTGGCAATGAAGACATAGCTAAAAGCCTTGCTAATAGTAACGCGGCTCGTGTGCAAGTTTTCGTCGAACTACAAAAAGACCCAAACACTGTCAGCGGTTACAAATGGTCTTCTTCTAATGGACCAGCACTACAAATCTCGTCAGGTACAACTACGCAAGTCCGCGTGAAAGTTGGAGAAGTGGCACCTATTTCTTACATTATTCCTCTTTTTCGCTCTTGGACTGGTGTGTATTAAATTAACAGTTATCAGTGATCAGTTATCAGGCAGGAAACGGACTCGTCCACCCCTTGTTTACCCTTCGGGTGTGCGCAGAGCGCACGCCTTACGGCGTTCGCGCAGCGTGCGCTTTGCGCTTACGCCAGATGCCT
>NZ_CAWPKW010000232.1:0-4193 GCF_963888615.1 Brasilonema octagenarum UFV-OR1
CATCACGTAATGGTAAAGCGCCAGAATCAGCTAACTGCTTGTCCTTGTCGTACTTTTCTTGAGCAAATGATACCTGGCTCTGTGCAGAGGCTATTTCCGCTACGGCTATTTGCTGATATTTGTCGTAGTTTTGTTGAGCGAGTTGTAAGTCAGCTTGCGCTTGCTGCAAGTCAGCCTCAGCTTCAGCAAGTTTTCCCTGAGATTCAACACGCAGTGTCACCAAGTCAGGACTGGTTACAACAGCTACAGGTTGACCTTTTTTTACGACTGCACCGGGTTCCACCAATAACTCAACTACTTTCGCCCCAGCAATTGGGGTATTGACTTCCGCTTTTTGACTGGGCAAGGTTTCAATTTGTCCGGTGGTTTTAATACCAACCGCTAGTCGCTGGCTTTTGACTGGCTCGACCTTTATTCCCAACCGTTTTGCAGTTTCTGTATCAACTTGAACAGAGCCACTATTTTGAGAGGTTTCATTTCCTCCTTGAAATTCGTCTCCGTGTCCGCCGTGTGCTAAAACTACTGCAGGACTGGCAAGTAAGAGCAGACTTGCAAGTGTGCCTGACACACAACGAATGGCTGTTGATGGCTTAGAATAAGGGTGACGCATAGCACTTTTAAAGTTTTTATATACTGAGGGAACGGAGCTAGTAGGGCGCTTTTGTGCTTTTAGGCTTTATAAATAGTAGATGCACATATTTCTTAGTTTTGCATTGAGAAATGAAATTAGGATGAAATAGCGATAAGAACAGACAGGGGAGCAGGGGAGCAGGAGGGGAGCCACTGCGTTGGTGAGGCAGTACTGCGGGAGGGTTTCCCTCCACAGGTATCTACCGAAAGGGTTTCCCGGCTGGAAGCATGTGGCGTTTTCCTTCCGTAGGTAACTGGCGTTAATTCCCTCCATAAGCGATTGCACCAAGCCGGAGGATCAGTTAAAGAATATCGTTCCTCTACAGGAAAGTCTTTAGACACCTCAAATATTTTCATCGCAGCATCAAAAGCCATTTGATAAACTCTTAAATCTTTGTGACTTTTGATTGGTTCTCTTTTCAACACCTGGTGCTCCTCTGCTCCTCTGCTCCCCCACTCTTACTACTGGTTGTACCAAGCTTGTCGCCATTGCTTCATTTGTTCAATTTCTTTTTGTTGAGAAGTGATAATATTTTGAGCCAGTTTCTTGATTTCAGGGCGCTTGGACTTACTCAATGCATCTTGCGCCATTGTCACCGCTCCTTCATGATGCGGAATCATTGCATTGATGAAGCGCAAATCAAATTCAGCATCACCGGCTCCCAAGTCCATGTCCATTCGCATAGCTTTAGATTGTTCATCAGACATTGCGATCGTCTGATTCTTTTGAGTATTCCAAGCCATTGGCGTGCTAGATGCTTTGGGATACCAAGCTTGTCGCCACTGTTTCAACTCAGCAATTTCTTTGTTTTGAGCTTTGATGATTTCTTCTGCTAGCTTTTTGATTTCAGGACGTTTTGATTTCTGTAGGGCTTCTTTTGCCATCACCACAGCACCTTGATGGTGCGGAGTCATCCCATCAATGAACCGCAAATCGTAGTTGGCATCCGCTGGACCTAAATCCATTGCCATGCTGTGGTTCATGCCACTATCATGATGCATACCACTGCCGTGGTTCATCTGCTGCTTGTCACTAGCCTCAGTTGCGGTGGTACTTGGGGTTTGGGTTTCGTTTTGGGAAGTCGTTGTGGAACAAGCTGTCAGCACGCCGCTTGTTAAGGAAGCAAGTGTTATGAAAGTCATCGCAAAAAACCCAGTTTTCCAAGAAATACGTTGCATAAATTTGAAATTCATTACTTACTATAGTTTCTTCTATTTTTAAATCTCTAGTTAGCTGGAGTGTCAAGTGCTATTTTCCAACGGGGTACAATAGCCAATTTGTTATTGAAACAATAGAGATGACCAAACCCCGTCAGGAATTACGCAAGCAATTGCAAACTGCTTAAACCACAAGTGTTTCGGCTTTTCTTAGTGCCATTCGTCTCAATACGGTTCAGTTAGAGCTAAAAACCTTAAATTTCGTAGGTTGGGGAGCCAGCGCGAATGACGGCTTTCCCGACCTAGGCAAGTCTGGCGTTTGAGGAACGAAACCCAACATTTCCGAGACTTTGTTGGGTTTCACTACGTTCAACCCAACCTACAATTCTCCTTAACTGAACCGTATTGCCATTCGTCTATGCTCTTTTTTTATTTTTTACCTCATCGCATACCCTAAGACAATACTCATGGCATTTTCCTCATCTTTATTGGCGATAAGCCGGAGGCTTGACGCTCCGCTCATCGCACTTCTAAATTGTTCTCTCTTTTTAATACATACGTACTGTTTTCCTAGCCCGTTGCCCACCGCCTATACTATGTGACACTTCAGGGTGCGGAATGGTGCGACTCGTTTGCGGTGAATTCATAACCAGGTTTCGTTCGGTTACAACAAGGAATGTTTGGTTGTAAAAGACGTTAAAACGGGGTTTATCAGTCTTGCGTTTTATTAATGAATCGGTGTTCTAGAACCGTTATGAATACAAGATTTTTGGTATAAAGTGTTTCTTTGATTTCTCAAGGGTGGCGATCGCCGCATGCCTGTGACAGTTGCGTAAGTGCTGTGTAGTATTACACTTTTGCTTCCTAGTTAACTAGAGAATCAAAAATTGCAGATTATCCTGCTCATTACAGGATTGATTTTTTAAGTCGGATAGATAATCGGACAGATGGTATTTTCAGGTATTTCAGAAACACTTTTCCAGCCTGAAAGTAGCCCTTCTAACTCTAACTTCAAGACCTGTAGCTGTTCAATTTGGTATTCGATTGCTGTAACTTTATCATTCAGTTTTGCTTTGATGTGGTCGCAGGGTAAATCCCCTTGGTCATGCACATCCAAAAACTCTTTAATCTCTAACAAGCTCAATCCAAGGCTCTGGGCACGCTTGATAAAGCTTAGGCGGGCAAAAACATTTGAGTTAAATAATCGAAATCCACCCTCAGTTCGATCCGAAGCCTTGAGCAAGCCCAGTTCTTCGTAGTAGCGAATAGTTTTAATCGGCACACCACTTTCTTTAGCAACAACACCAATTTGTTTTCCCTGTTCTTTGAGTAACATATTTAACAGTTCCCTCGCTAAACCTCTTATATTAGCTTTATTAGTCATAAACCCTCTAGTTAACTAGAGAGTTCAGACGAAACGTCAAATTATTCACTTTTGCTTGTCAAGTAATTGGCATTTTTTATCGGTATCATTCATGCTGCGCTCTTAGTTGCGATTCCTTTATATAGATGAGCCGTAATATCTGGCATTTTTTCAGGTGTAAATTGCTTAAGTTCAATATCATCAAATTGCTCTTCTACCAATTCCCGAATGTTTCGATTGAGATGACATCCATCCGCTATTACTTTTTGAATAGGTGTTAGCCGATGTTGCCAAAGCTGTATGTTAGGTTTATCGCTTAACCCATGTTCCAAAAAGAAAAACCTACCACCTCGTTTGAGGATGCGGTAAATTTCTTGAAGTGCTTGCTCTACATTGGCAATGCTGCATAATGTAAAAGTACTGACAACGCTATCAAAAGTATTATTTGATATTGGTAAATTTTCACTCGATAGCATTAATTGCTCAACTGTTATATTTGAGTTACTAATACGCTTTTTTGCAAAAGCATTCATACCAGGATTTGCATCTACGGTGGTAATTTTGTGAATATGTGGAGGATAGAAGGCGAGATTTAATCCAGTTCCAAAACCAATTTCTAGAACTTCTCCTTGGACATCTGCGAGTAGTTCCTGACGGTATTTGGCTAAATTTGGGTCTGATAAGCTCCAATCTAAAAAGCGCGGTAAAATAACCTGTGAGTAAAACCCCATAATTCTAAATCCTCTAAAATAACTATTTTCGCCTGCTTTCACCCCGAAGGGGTTAGGTAACAGCGAGTGGGGGAAATCCCCCTATTTTACGCGCTACCTAACCTCCAAGACACCGCGAAACATATTCATGCCGCAGGTAAAGGTGTAGGTTCCTGGTTGGTTGGGAGTAAACTCAATGGGAGTAACTTGGTTCAGGGGTAGCTCTTGGGCTATGTGGAAATCAGGAAATCGGATTTCTTCAAGACAACTGCTGGGGTCTTTGCGGTAGAAGTTGAGTCGCACTCTTTGAAGAGCATTAACTACCACTTGGC
>NZ_CAWPKW010000233.1:0-55456 GCF_963888615.1 Brasilonema octagenarum UFV-OR1
GGGAGACCCTCCCGCAGCGCTGGACTCACCGTAAGGCGTGGCGTTAGCCATAGGGTCAAATTACTTGCGTAGGGAAGGAACTTTGAAGAAACACAGGGGTGTAGGGGAGCCAGTACTGCAGGAGGGTCTCCCGACCTAGGTATCTGGCGTGTGTAAGGGTGTAAGGGCAACGCCTAGAGCGCGAGCGCCGAACGGTGTAGGGGTGTTAGGGAAAAAGGTGTTTCTTTCATTCGTTGCGGGTGGCGCGCCGCCCGTCGGGCGCTCTCAAGAAAGCTCTTTGAGGTGTGCTTAGCTTCGCTAAAATCAAGTAAGTACACCAGTGATTGTATATTAATCTTTATCAAGAATGGACAAGGATTTCCCATTGCGCAGCATCTACTATCTTCCGGCTAATGATTGGTTAAACATCACCTTTAGGTTGTGCCTTGCTTTACTCGTTGGGGGAATAATTGGCATAGAACGCCAAATTAGACACAAACCAGGTGGTTTGCGAACTCATATGCTAGTGAGTTTTGGTGCAGCTGTGTTCACTCTCGTATCTTTGTTGACAGGTGCAGATAAACCAAATGGTGATGCTCTCTCGCGAGTGATTCAGGGTATTGCTGCTGGTGTAGGATTCCTTGGTGCAGGAGAAATTGTACGTCCATCTTCCCAAGAATCAGGGCGAACTGAAATTAAGGGACTCACCTCAGCAGCAGCTATTTGGGTTTGTGCGGCTTTGGGTATTGCTGCTGGATGTGGTTTGTGGCAATTAGGATTAATAGCAGCTTCCTTGTCTTTGTTAGTTCTAAACGTTTTTAAACGATTTGAGAAGTAGGATTAGTGAAATAAGTGGACAGATGTGTTTAATGTCTGCAGCGAGTGAAGCATTCGCCCTTAACGTGCCCTCTGGGCATACGCGGCGGACATGTTTACGATTATTTATGTCCACTTACTTATTAATTGATGATTTCTAATTTATAAGTAAGTCGGCACGAGAAAACCTATCTATCTATGTATGTATGTTTCGTTTGGTAAAAAACTGTCAAATGAGCTATTTCTAAACTATTTGCTTACTTGACGTTTCGTTATATAGATTCATTTTTAAACGCCGACTTACTTAACTCATTAAATATAGTTAGCTTATGATGATTTTTTTGCATATTATAACACAGGCTTAACTGAACCGTATTGATCTATCGAACGGTAACGAGGTAAAATATTAAGATGCAATAATTACATGGAAAATTTAGTTAATGATATCAAAAAAACAGTGTATAAGTTTAATGATTCTAGCAACACTATTTGGTGTTAGTGCTACTGCGGCAAGTGCTTTGGAACGGCGTACGGACAAGGAAATACCTATCAATGAGTTATTTAAAGAAATCTATCAGGCTGATATAAGCAGTAACAATTTGAACGCTGTACTTTGGATGCCATTCGAGTATTGGAAAGCTTCATTATCACATGATAAACAAGTTTCTCCTGAGGTAAAAAAATTGCTAGAGTCAGAGCTTGGTTCAGTATTTATCCTTGCCGTCGTACAAGCAGAGTCATCTCCTCAAACAAACTTGAATTTTAATTTTTTTCCTGAAGAAACGGTACGAAGAGGGCTAAAAGTTATACATGTTAGTCGTGATGGACAATTAAGAACTTTAAAGTTAGTAGAAAAAAATAGTAATTTTATGAATGTTCTTAAAGAGACTATTCGCCCAATGTTGTCACAAATAGCAGGTCAGATGGGTGATAATTTTTGGTTATTTGTGTATAGCGATATTGATTCTTCAGGTAGACGTCTAGTTTCACCTTATGAACCCGGAGAACTAAGGGTATCCCTTGGAGATAGAAGGGGTATTCAAAAGTCTCAAATAAAATTTGAGTTTCCTTTCAATTCGCTTTTTGTGCCAAGAATGTGTCCTAATGGCAAGCCTGCACACGTGTCATGGAAATATTGTCCATGGGATGGCACTCGGCTTTCAAACTAGAAATCTGATGCATTCGAAAGGGAACCAAATTTGTAGCTAAATCCAGAATACAGACAGAGAAAGCATTCTGGCTAATAACCAATAACTGTTTTTGATATCTTACCAGAATCCACACAAAGAATTTGCGAGGAATTTAGCCACTGTGAATCAAAAGAACCCAAATGAGTTGTGGTGATTAGGGTTTGAAAACGATCTTGAATGGCATCGAGTAGCTGATTCTGTCGAGATGGATCAAGTTCTGCTAAGACATCATCAAGTAGTAGCAGGGGTGGTTCGCCAACCACTTGTTCTATAAGTTCCAATTCTGCTAGCTTTAAGGCTAGTACTAGGGTTCGTTGCTGACCTTGAGAACCGTATTGACGGCATGGTGTTTGATTAATTGTCAATTCTATTTCGTCACGATGAGGACCAACAAGGGTTGTACCTTGATGTAACTCTTGCCAAGCACGCTGCTCTATTTTTTCTAAAAAAGCTTGCTGTACTTGCTCTGGATTGTTCTGGTCTAATGAAACATTGGGTGAGTACTTAAGTTGTAGAATTTCTGTACCACCACTGATACTAGCGTGCCAAGCACTAGCAATAGGGGCTAGTCGCTGTATGGCACGATCGCGTCGTCGAATCACCCGTGTTCCTGTCGTAGCCAACTGTGCATTCCAAATATCTAACTCAGAATGTTGTGGAGTTTGGGCTTTTGAACTTGTCAGATGCAGTGGTTTTTCTTGTGGACGCGCAGCCGTTTCCCGTAACGATGGCGACTGGTGTTGCAAAGTGCTTTTCAAGAAGGCATTGCGCTGCCGCAAAACCTGGTTATATTGCTGTAGAATATGAGCATAGACAGGTTCAAGTTGGATTAACAGAGTATCCAGCCAGTTTCGGCGACCTTCAGGGCCACCGCGAATAAGATCTAAATCTAAACTAGAAAACTGTACTGCATTCAGGACACCAAGAAAATCCATTTGACGCCGCAGAGTTTCACCATTTAAACCAACGGTACGGCGACCATTTCGACGCAAGGTGAGAGCAAGGTCACTGATGCCAGTTTGTCGCTCTAAAGTGCCAACAAGCATGGCTATGGTTTCTCCATCTTGAATTAAATCGCGATCGCGTGCCATTCTGTGCGATCGCAATGTTGCCAGCAATTCCACCGCCTCCAACAAATTGGACTTGCCCTGAGCATTATTGCCTACCAAAATTGTTTTGGGAGCACTAAACTCAACTTGCTGCTGTTTATAGTTGCGAAATTGTCGCAGATGAAGGGTTTTCAGGTACATATGCTATTGAGACTCCCCGGATTGCTTACTGCTTTGACTTTAGCGGAGCTTTCCTTTAGGAATCGCCTGTGACAAGCCGTCCCTTGAACGCACTGCAGAACTGGCAAAAGCTAATAATGCACTCCGAGGTAGTATCTGTCCTCAGACATTAGTCTACAGCCACGCCTAAAGTATGGTAGAAAGCAAGCTAAGCCTCCTAGTAACCTCATGTTCCTTCAGACTTGCTGGAAACTTCTGTCAGAGAACAATTTGTAGATAGAGCAACCTACCTACAAGTAACTAGACTGTACCACCTGCAGCTTGAAAACGAGCACGAGCGCGTTTGTATGCTTGGTTTGCTTGGATTTGGCTTTGGCGCTCTTCTGCTTGTACTTGATTCAAACGGGTTTCAGCTTCATTCAAAGCAGCACGGGCTTCCTCAATGTTAATTGCGTCACCCCGCTCAGCACTGTTTACTAGAATTGTGACTTCATCTTTTTCAACTTCGGCAAAGCCACCCAACAGGGCGATCGCTGTCCAACCCTGATTTTTCTCAGCACGCACTCGCATAACGCCCGTATCTAGGGCTGCTAACAGTGGTGCGTGTCCGCTGAGGATACCGAGTTGACCGGTGGTGCTGGGCAAAATGACTTCTTCAGCTGGGGCGTCCCACACAGTTTGATCTGGGGAAATTACACGAACAGTCAATGTCATATTTCAGTTATCAGTTATCAATTATCAGTTATCAGTGAGCCAGCGCGAATGACGGGTCTCCCGACCTAGGCGACTGCGAACCCGAAGGGTTATCGGTCATCAAGTATCAGTGAACAGTGATCAGAATTAGTATGATAACTGTTCACTGATAACTGTTCACTGAATATTAGCCTTTGAGTTTTTCGGCTTTGGCGACTGCCTCGTCAATATTGCCGACCAAGTAGAAAGCCTGCTCTGGCAGATTATCGAATTCTCCAGCAAGAATTCTCTGGAAGCCTTTGATGGTTTCTTCCAGCTTCACGTACTTACCAGGAGAACCGGTGAACACTTCTGCCACAAAGAACGGCTGGGACAAGAAACGCTCAACTTTGCGTGCACGCTGCACAGTCAGACGGTCATCTTCAGACAGTTCGTCCAAACCGAGAATTGCGATGATGTCTTGGAGTTCCTTGTAACGCTGTAGTGTTGATTGTACAGCACGAGCAGTGTTGTAGTGTTCTTCGCCAACAATATTGGGTTGCAACATGGTGGAAGTAGAATCTAGGGGGTCTACCGCTGGATAAATTCCCTTAGATGCCAAACCCCGAGATAGTACAGTTGTTCCATCCAAGTGAGCGAATGTGGTAGCGGGTGCGGGGTCGGTTAAGTCGTCGGCTGGTACGTATACCGCTTGAATTGAGGTAATTGACCCTTCGTTGGTGGAAGTGATGCGCTCTTGCAGTGCACCGACGTCGGTTCCTAATGTTGGCTGATATCCTACAGCAGAAGGCATCCGTCCCAACAGAGCTGACACTTCTGAACCTGCTTGCACAAATCGGAAGATATTGTCAACAAACAGCAGCACGTCTTGCTTGTTCACATCGCGGAAGTACTCTGCTATTGTCAACCCAGATAGACCTACCCGCATTCTTGCTCCGGGTGGCTCGTTCATCTGACCGTACACTAGGGCAATCTTCGATTCGTTGAGGTTATCTTTGTTGATTACCCCAGATTCAATCATTTCATTATAAAGGTCATTGCCCTCACGGGTGCGCTCACCTACTCCCGCGAACACTGACACTCCACCGTGTTGTTGTGCGATGTTGTTAATCAACTCCATCATAATGACGGTTTTGCCTACGCCAGCACCGCCAAATAGACCAATCTTACCACCGCGCCGATAGGGAGTTAGCAGGTCAACAACTTTAATCCCGGTTTCAAACACGGAAGGTTTGGTTTCCAAGTCTGTGAATTTGGGAGCATCCCGGTGGATGGGCAATTTTTCCTCAGAATCGACAGGTCCCCTATTGTCCACAGGTTCGCCCAAAACGTTGAAAATCCGACCCAGCGTGACTTTACCAACAGGCACACTGATAGGAGCGCCAGTATCAGTAACTTCAAGACCACGCACTAAGCCATCGGTAGTACTCATGGCGACAGTTCGGACTTGGTTGTCACCTAGCAGCTGCTGCACTTCGGTAGTAACTGAAATTTCTTGTCCTGCTTCGTTAGTGCCTTTGATAGTCAAAGCGTTGTAGATTTGAGGCATTTTCCCGTTGGGGAACTTGACATCAACAACCGGACCAATAACTTGGGTAATGTAACCAATGTTTGTTTTTTCTGCTGTGGTGACCATGCTGAGCCTTAATGATTGAAGCTATATTTGGGATCGGGTCCTCAAGGACATAAGATTTTGCTCTTGTCTCTTCAAGATTAGCACTGAACGATCCCCTCTATTGCGCTTAAATTTCTCCTTAAGAATCAGGCTGTTGAGCGGTAATTAGGTTATGCTCAATATCCGCGTCTAAAAAAAGTTCAGATTGAACAAAGAAGGTTTTATCACGGTCACAGTTAAATCCAATCGTGAAAACTAACTGTATTTCTTGCTGTGTAAGAATTTTGGCGCGACCATGCCTACTGATTACAGCGTAAATAAGCGTACAACAAAAAGGCATACAATACCTTATCAGTTATCATCGTTATCATCGTCATCATCGTCATCATCGTTATGATCATATCTAGTACCTGGCAACGATGTAGGCGTTGTGGTTGGCTGTACAGTTGATGTAGGCGCTGTAGTTGATTGTGTTGATGAAGGTAAAAAAGAAGTCTTTCTCAACACCAATGCAATTACACCAAGGACTATGGCAGCAGTTGCAGTTGTAGATAAGACTATAACTTTAACTTTTTTGTATTTGTTTTTATCCTCAATTTTCATGTTTAAGTTAAATCTAGTCATAGAAGGTTACAATTTCTGAACTGTTACCAACAACTGTCTACAGGTTAGTGTGTGTCGTTTAGGGGTGTGGTCAAAAGTCGTTGGTAGAAGGTAAAGTTGATAGCCCGTGGTTTTGCATAAAAAGAAATGACCAAAACATGGATTTAGCTGACGGTTTCCATCAGCTAAATCCATGTTGGTGTCAGAGATTACTTCAACGGTTCAAGCTTATACAGCAATAGCCATGTACGTTAGGACATATAATTAGATGAGCGCTGTTGAATATATATGGCTCTAGCCAGGGGACGAGGGGCGAGAAACAAAGATGTTTTGGCAAAACGTCTCTACTGTATTGCTTATCACCAACTGTATTGCCTTTACAGCAGCTTGTCAGGAGTTATTGGCAACTCGCGAATGCGCTTTCCTGTTGCATGATAGATAGCATTGGCAACTGCTGCTGCAACGCCAGTAATCCCGATTTCACCAACACCGCGCACGCCCATCTTACTAATGTGTGGGTCGGGTTTATCAATGAATAGCACGTCAATGTCAGAGACATCTGCTTGCACAGGAACGTGGTAATCTGCCAAGTTACGCACAACGAAACGACCGCTTTGTTGGTCGAGTACTGTCTCTTCCATTAATGCCATGCCTAACCCAAAAGTGATACCGCCTAGAATTTGGCTCCGTGCTGTTTTGTGGTTGAGGATGCGTCCAACATCAATAGCGCTCACAAAGCGGGTTACGCGTACCTGTCCCAAACGTGGATGAACGCGCACCTCCACGAAGTGTGCACCAAAAGATTGAAATGCATACTGTTGCATGTCGGAGTTTTCATCTTTGCCAACGCAGATTCTTACGACTTTGTTGTCCGTTCCTTGTTGTGACTCCGAGGCAGCAGTGTTTGCGATCGCTTCAACTTCTACTATCGGCAAATTATTACGCTGTAAAAGTTCCGCGTAAGTTTCACCTCTTGATGGCTCGTTGTTGAGGAAAACACGTCCGTTCTCGGTTGAAATTGCCTCTTGGGCGACTCCATACAATGGTGACAACTCGTCATCAATCGCAAGGCGAATCACCCGACTACGTAATTCTTGTGCGGCTCCTTGCACAGCGGGTGCAACACTTGCAGCTGACTGCGAACCACCAGCAACAGGTGCTACAGGCATGGATGATTCACCCAGCTTAAATTCAATTCGTTCGACACCTAGCCCAAGCACATCAGCGACGATTTGCGTCATGATAGTGTAAGTACCTGTACCAAGATCATGTGTTGCACTCGATACGATAACGCGTCCATCGGCGAAAAGTTGCGCTTTTGCTGACGCTGGAGAACGCAGCCCCGGATAGGTTGCACTGGCCATTCCCCAACCAATAAGATAGTCAGAGTCGCGCATAGAACGTGGTTTGGGGTTACGGTGTGACCAGCCAAATCTTTCTGCACCCAGTTGGTAACACTCCTTGAGATATTTGCTTGACCACGGCTTGCCTGTATGGGGATGCACATCGGCATGGTTAATAATGCGGAGTTCTACAGGGTCGATTCCTAACTCATACGCTAATTCATCAAGTCCTGATTCTAAAGCAAACATACCTGGTGCTTCTCCAGGTGCCCGCATAGCTGTTGGAGTGCCAGTGTTGACTCGAACTAAATTATGTGCCACTTCTAAGTTTGGAACTGCATAAAATTTTATACTTGTCAACCCGCACGGCTCAATAAATTCATCTACCTCGGCAGTTTGCATTGTTGTCACATGCTTAATGGCAGTAAGTTTTCCGTCTCTTGTCGCCCCAAATGCTAGTTGTTGAATAGTGCGCGAACGATGACCACAGGAGGTAAACATCTGCTGACGCGTGACCATAAGTTTGACCGGACGACCGACTAGACGTGCAGCGACTGCTGCCAAGATAGTGTGCCACCATGTAAAACCTTTGCAACCAAATCCACCTCCCACATAGTGCGATATGATACAAACATTTTCTTCAGGTATGCCAAGCGCGTCGGCGACAATATTGCGGGTACCAATCACCCACTGTGTCGCATCGTAAACTGTCAGTTGCTCACCATTCCACACGGCAATGGAAGCCGACGACTCCATTGGGTTATGATGTTCAATTGGCGTTGTGTAAGTCTGTTCAATCTTCACTTCAGCTTCGGCAAAACCTTTGGCAACATCACCTCGTTGTACTTGCAGTTCTGAACCAAAGAACTGTTTTGGTTGATATGCCTTGGGTGATTCTGATTCTATTTCAATGCTTGGCTTTTCTTCCTCATAACTAACACGAACGAGCGATGCAGCGTATTTAGCTTGCTCTAACGTTTCAGCGACAACTACGCCGATATGTTGTCCGTCATAGAAGACTTCGTCTGATTGCAATGGCACCAACTTTTCACCCAGCTTACCTTTGACCATACTTTCATCGGTCGTTGAGTTGAGTTTTGGCGCGTTGAGGTGGGTGATCACAATAAGCACACCTGGTGCTTTCTCTGCCTCAGAAGTATCAATGTCTATTATCCGACCTTTGGCAATAGTACTCTGGATGAGAACAGCATGAGCGATGTTATCTTGCGGAATCTCGGCTGCATAGCGAGCCGCACCCATAACTTTGAGTCGTCCATCAACACGGTCAATTGGTTTACCGACAATCGGCTCTCTTTGTTTTGGGGGGGAAATGATACCTGTACTCATGCTTGACCTCCTGAGATTGCTGCTACGGTCTTGAGTGCTTCTTCCAAAGTTCGTTTTGCTAACTCAATTTTGAATTGATTGTGTCGATATGGTCTAGCTTCACGCATCGCCGCATTTGCTGCTGCTGTGAAAGTCTCTTGTGTAGCTGGTGCACCGACTAATACTTGCTCTGCTTCTAATGAACGCCACGGCTTTGTTCCTACACCACCAAGAGCAATACGCGCGTTGCGAATCACTTCCTCATCTATTTCGAGGACTACGGCTGCGGATACGAGCGCAAAGGCGTAAGACGCTCTGTCTCGTATTTTTAGGTAGTGCGATCGCCAAGCTAATGGCATTTCTGGCAAATCAACTGCTGTAATAATCTCACCGTGTTCCAGTACCGTTTCCAAATGCGGTGTCTCACCAGGTAACAGGTGAAAGTCGGTGATGGGAATACTCCGCTCGCCTCTTGGTCCTTGTGTTTGCACAACTGCATCCAGCGCAACTAGCGCAACACACATATCACTGGGATGTGCGGCGATACAGTGTTCACTGGTACCTAAGACTGCATGCATCCGGTTGAAACCTTCTAATGCGGCGCAGCCTGAACCCGGCTGACGTTTGTTGCAGGCGAAGGCTGTGTCATGAAAGTAAGAGCAGCGTGTTCGCTGCATTAAGTTCCCGCCAACTGTTGCCATGTTCCGTAGTTGGGCGCTGGCTCCTGCAAGAATGGCTTCTGACAGCACAGGATAGCGCTCCTGAACTAACGAATTGTATGCAGCATCGCTGTTGCGCAATGTCGCTCCAATTCTGATACCACCGTTATCTTTAGTGACAATTTCTGTAGACGGTAATTTGCGAATATCTACAAGTTGACTTGGTGTATGTACACCTTCTTTCATCAAGTCAAGTATGTTGGTACCACCTGCAATGAACATTGCTTGTGGCTCGCGAGTGAGTGTTGCGATCGCGTCGTCTGAGTTAGCGGCGCGTACATAAGTAAATGGATTCATCCGTTTTGCCTCCGTTGTTTTGCTTGAGGTGCTCAGGCGTTTGCGTTAGAATTGTCCTCGCCGTCGCACAATTCACGAACGGCTGCAAAAATATTTGCATAAGCGCCACATCGGCAAATATTGCCGCTCATTTGTTCGCGAATGTCAGCGTCAGTTTTTGCGTGTCCTTCTAAGAGCAGTCCCACAGCAGACATAATCTGCCCTGGAGTGCAGTAACCGCACTGAAAAGCATCGTGGTGGAGAAATGCTTCTTGTACTGGGTGCAAATCTTCACCCTCGGCTAAACCCTCGATAGTCGTGATTTGCTCACCATCATATGAGACAGCAAGCGTCAGGCATGAGTTGATACGATATCCGTCACTAAGTACAGTACACGCACCGCACTGTCCGTGGTCACAGCCCTTTTTCGTACCTGTTAGTCCAATATATTCTCGTAGGACATCCAGTAGAGTGACACGCGGGTCAATCTGCAAATTGTATTCTGTACCGTTGATATGTAATGTTACTGGGATGGTACTAGTAGAAGGTACAGAAGAGGGAGAGGGCGAATTTGACTGTGGTATTTGGTCGAGTATTGAGACGCGTTTTGACGTAGTTGTGCTCGTGTTCTCCATGTTCTCGCTCCTTTAAGAAGGCTCTTGGGTATTTTATAACCACAGATGAACATAGATACATTAGTCTATTTATGTACATCTATGGTTTTATTTTCATCAATTTAACCGTATTAAAAGTTTAATTTTGTGAATGATTGTTTTTACTTATAACCGACAGCAGCTTGTCCAACATAATTGGTAACGTATATTAAGCTCTGTATCATTAACATGAGCTACCACAGACAAGCAACTTCTTTATACTTTTTAGATAGTATTCAAAGCAGATTTAGTATAATCTCTAAAAAATTTAACTTTTCTGTAAAAGTGATGAAAAAGATAGAGGTAAATCTAGCGGGAGTGTGCTAAAGCTACTGTCAGTTCCACTTTTGACTTGACTGTCGGCTGAATTTTGAATTTCCATTTTTTAAATCGCAATAGCAAGTTTAATATAGAACTAGAAAAAAGCTTTATACGCGTTTTCGTCTTTTTTTTGAACGTATATTCAAGAACATCTGCTTATGAACTTCTCGTCAGCGCGGCAATATTTTGAGCAACAAATTCAGCAGCCTGATGAGCATATTGACTTAGCAAAGGCAGCTTTATATATTGCACAGGAAGAATATCCCAACATCGACCCAGAGGAATATCTTAATGCTTTTGATACAATGGCTGTGGAGCTAGAAGAACGCTTACCATCCCAGAGATATCCCCTGCGAGTTATTCAAAGTATCAATCAGTATCTCTATTATGATCTGGGATTTGCTGGAAATCAAAAAGATTACTATGACCCTCGCAACAGCTTTTTAAATAATGTCATTGATCGTCGCTTGGGAATTCCTATTACCTTAGCACTTGTTTATATGGAGGTCTCCCGAAGAATAGACTTTCCTACAGTAGGAGTAGGAATGCCAGGACATTTTCTGATTCGTCCTGATATTCCAGATACGGAGATTTTCATTGATGCGTTCAATTTTGGGGAAGTCATGTTTCCACAAGATTGTCAAGAACGCCTCAATCAAGTTTATCAACAACCCGTGCCGCTGCAACCAGAATTTTTGGCAACAGTGAGTAAGAAGCAGTTTTTAGCACGGATATTGGCGAATTTGAAATATATTTACCTGAATCAGCAGGAGTTGGAAAAAGCTTTAGCAGCCGTTGAACGGATTTTACTACTGTTTCCTGGCGCGGCATTAGAATTGCGCGATCGCGGTCTTTTGTGCTATGAACTCCGTCTATTTGCTCAAGCTGCTAACGACTTGGAAACTTATCTGATAAAAGCTCCCCAAGCCGAGGATGCTGTTACAATTCGACAGATACTGAGTTTGCTTAAAAGAATGTCTTAAGTTATACTCCACCATTGGAAGGGGGTAGAAATATTTAAATTTTAATTACACTGCATAAGTAAATTTTACTGACATCTATTAAAACTAGAAAGAACTTTTTGACGGAATGACCTTTTTTTCACGGAGTTAAAACTTATGTCAGGACAAGCTCTAGGTACTGTAAACATGCCCAAATTAAGCAAAAATAGTCAAGGTGAAGCTGTCAAGATTTTACAACTACTTTTAGACAACTTTCATGGATACTCTATTGGTGTTGACGGCATTTTTGGTTCAAATACAGAAAATGCTGTCAAAGACTTTCAAAATTCTCGTGACTTTATTAATGATCCTCCAGGAGTTGTGGGTTATCAAACTTGGGAGGCTTTAGCTAATAGAGAATAATTAGTGTTTACAAAAGGTGGATCATCCCACCTTTGTCTTTCGACTAGAATAGTGGGAATTTTTTCATACTTTAGTACCTGTGTATTAGTTAAACCGGTTCTGCGATACGCTTCAAATCGAGCAGAAAGATTGTTTTTACAACTTCTTCTTCGGATAAAACAGCGACATGACTGACCATCTCAATAATAGGTTTACGATAATTGCTAGACCTTGGTAAAAAGCGAATCGTTTCTTTAGATAATTCCACTATATCGGGTGGTTCATCTACCAAAATTCCGTAGAGTTCCCGTTGTGAATTGTGTGCAACCAGCAAAAAAGATGGGTGATCAGATGAGTAAAGGAAATTATCTTCGCCTAAGAATTGATGTAGATCCAAAATCTTAATCATGTACTTACCGATCTGCACTAGCCCCATTGTTGGCAGGCTTTTGCTATTTGCAGATGATAAATTCACTACCTTGAGCACATCACTCATCGGGAGCGCAAAGAGATAATCTGCAATGTTAAAAACAAGAAACTTGTCTAACTGTGACTCGTTGTTGTGCATTAATCTCTCCTAGCAAGAACTCCAGTATTTTTCTCAAGGACATCTGTCAGTGTGCTCAACAGTATATGCTCCAGATAAGGTTTGATAATATAAGCGTTAGCTCCCAACTTTAAAGCAAGTTGGCGGTGCTTCTCACTACTTCTGGAAGTTAGCATCACAACAGGAATATTTACCAAAGTTGGGTCTTGCTGACGATCTTTGAGAAACTCAAACCCATTCATTCGTGGCATCTCGATATCACACAATACTAGATGAATATCTGTGTGAGCTTGGAGTCGTTCAATTGCTTCGTAACCGTCTTTTGCCTGAAGTACTTGATAGTCTGCTTTTTCTAAGGTCAAAGCTACAGTTTGGCGGACGGTAATGGAATCGTCCACTACGAGAATAGTTTTTTTTGGTCTTGGTTTGTGGTGACTTAGAGTTGGTGCTTCTGGCAGGGCAGTACTCGCTTGGGATAGTAATCGCGGCTGTTCTATCCTGGAGGTGAACATCAGGGGCGTTGAACTCACGCCCAGCCGTTCGCCCCTAAAAGCGCTGTTCCTTGCCCAATGACTATTATCCTGTTTTTGCCGTTGCGACAAACATTCCATCAATGCTAACCCATCAAGTACTAGCGTTAGCCGACCATCAGGTAGAATACTACTCCCGTAGATGTAAGGGGGAGGGACAATCATTGCTCCTAATGGACGGATAACCAATTCCTGATCACCGATGAGCTGATCTACTTCCAAACCGAAAAGTTTATCTTGAGAACGAATCAGAATAATTGGCAACTCAAGCTTCTGAGAAACACCATTCGGCTTGGTATTAAATACTTCAGGTTGACTGACAGATGAGAAATAATTCAGGACTTTGGTGAGTTGGTAACAAGGAATCAGTTTCATAGAAGCACCCTGACCCCACCGCAGGACTTTGCCTTCTTCCCAGGAGCGAATCTGGTCTGCTTTAGGAATAAGAACTTCCTCGATAGAATTAGTAAATAAGGCGTAGATTTGGTCGCCAGCTTGAAAAAGCAGTAAGTTGGCCAGCGTTAAGCTCAGAGGAATTTGCAGTCTGAACATTGTACCTTGAGTCTGTTTAGAAAATATTTCAACAGAACCTTTAATTGTTTGCAAATGAATGCGAACAACATCCAGACCAATTCCTCGTCCAGAGAGGTCATTGATACTAGAAGCTGTAGAAAAGCCTGGTTGAAAAATGAACTCTGTTAGCTGAGCTTCATTTAGACTGCTAGCTTGTTCTGGTGAGACAAGTTGACGTTCTACCGCTTTGGCGCGAATCTTTTCAAAATCTAATCCTTGACCATCATCCCTAACTTCAATCACTAAGTACTTACCCTGATGGTAAGCAGAGATTTCAATCTGACCTTTCTCTGGCTTGCCCCGTTTTTGTCGGATTGAGTTCAATTCAATTCCGTGGTCAAAAGCATTGCGAACTAGATGCAACAGGGGATCATACAGTTTGTCAACCACTGCTTTGTCAACTAAGGTGTCACTTCCAGATAAATTCAGTGTTACCTGCTTTTTGTGTATAACTTCTAGCTGACGCAAGATACTGGGAAAGCGTTCAAACAAGTGTCTCAAGGGCAACATCCGGGCTTCCATGAGAGAATCATGGGTATGAGTTAATAACCGACGTTGTTTTTCCAAAGTCTCCTGGGACTGACGATTAAACATCTCAATAGCATCGGTTGTTTCTCCCAATTGCACCATGTCTTCTAGAAGTGATTGAACAAGATTATGAAACTCGCTGTAACTAGTCGTCAGTTCCAGAGAATCGAAATATCCTTTGTCTTGCCCATTGCGAAATAACCACTTTTGTTCTGGAACACTGAACTGGCGTTGTGACAAATCTTGTAACTGATGAAGCAACTGCTGATGTTGTTGTAGTTTTAAAAGAAGTACTCGAACAGCAGCCGACAGTTGTTCCTTTTGAAGAAATTGGCGATTTTGGTTTGTTAGCAATTCTCCGATGAGGTAATTCAGTTGTTCTAACTCCCCAACATTAACCCGCACAGTACGATTTGAGGAGGAGATGGCAGGTTCGGTAGGTGAGGAGATCAAAAGGTGGGAAGAAGTCCGCACTGGTTCTTGTTCCTGCGTTAGCGTCACCTCCTGGTGAGGCTTGGCTTCAAATCCCACAGGACATGAAGGAAAAGAGTCGCTTTGATGAGTGTTTTGATAATCAGACGCTGATTCATCAGTATCTGGTTCAGTCTCAGGTGTCGTTTGAGTTACTCCTGGGGGGTATCTCCTGTGCAGACGCTGCCCCAACGACAGTTGCTCCTGGGGGAGCTCCTCTCTGTTGGACTGCCTCACCTCCTCTTGAGCATGGACTGGTTCATTTCGGGACGCTTGAGGTAAATGCTGGAGTCGTTCCCCCAGTTTTTCTAACGCTAAGGATACTTGACCGCCTTGACTTCTGTCACCGTTTAGTACGGCTTTTCGTGCTTCTTGGAAGTTTGCCAAAGCAATGTAGCCAACAACCATCGCTTGCTCGGGATAGTTTTCCAAAGCAATCAGCGCCGTTTGAGCTATAGCTCCAAACCCTGGTAAATTTAGCGACTCAGCTAAACCAAAGAAAACCTCTGCTTGTACCCGAAGCGTAGTAGCAACTTGTTCGGAATGACCACTGGTTATGGCTGTCGCTAGCAGATCTAAGCGTTGAGTGACTCCAACTTCAAAGATGGACTGCGTTAAATCAAAGCCCAATTCTTGTGAACTGGGAAGGTAAACTTCTTGACTAAAACAGTCTCCTAACTTTTCTTGCAGTTGGGCAAAAATACTGGCGATTCGGTCGAGAATATCAACATCATTCACCCACCCTGCTGTCAGTTCAGCAGTTAGGAGTAAGCGCAAACACTCATAACTCTCGAATAGTAAAGCTTCAATTTCTTGGTCAATCGATAAGTCAGGTTTGCAAATTGCTCTAAAAATATCTTCCAACGTGTGAGCTACAGTTGTAATCGCTTCCAAACAGATGCTGGCTGCTGCTCCTTTGAGGGTATGAGTAGCACGCATCAGCGTATAAACTTTATTGACACTGAAGTCAACTCTTAGACTGAACAATTCTTGTTCTATCACTTGCAGCAGTTCTGGTGCTTCTTGGAGAAAGTAGCGGTAGCTTTGCTCTTGAATGTTTGGGTCGTTAGTCATTAGTGGTTAGTCGTTAGTTATTAGTGATACCAAGTTGCGTTCTCTTGTAGTAGCGCTTTAGGGGAGATTGCTTCGTTCCACCCTTCGGGTTCGCCAGTCGCCTCTGTCGGGAAACCCTCCTGCAGCGCTGGTCTCACTTCGTTTCACTCGCAATGACAGGTGATACTTTTGATTGCAACTTGGTATTATTAGTCATAAGTACTTACACAAAAGAATAAATAACCAAGAAAGAACTCCGCAGAGTAGGAATATACCCTACAGGCACGCAATGCAAAGGCGTAGCATTTCCTTGATTTTGATTTTGAGTTCTGACCACTGTATTCTTTTGAAAAAGCAACAAATGACTAATATTTATTCATCAATCGACCTTGAACTGGTCAGCACTAGTTTGGAGATTTTGAGCCATTGCTAAGATTTCCTTAAAAGATGTGGAAATTTCCATCGAATCCTCCTTTGTATTGTTGGCAATATCTGCCACTTCTGTCATAGTTTGTGTGACTGATTGGATGCTTTGAGTTTGTACTTGTGTTGTTTGCGTAATACCTTCCACAAGTTGGCTGATTTGAGTCGTGGCTGCAACAATGGCGTTTAGATTTTGGCGAGCTTCATGTACCTGCGTTGTTCCTGTCGCAACTTGCTGAATCGCATTTTCCATAGCTACAGAAACTTCTGCTGTGCCCTTTTGGATTTCTTGAACCAGCTGCTCTATCTCAGTTGCTGCTTCAGCAGACTGACGCGCTAAAGAACGCACTTCATCGGCGACAACAGCAAAACCACGTCCATACTGTCCGGCTCTGGTTGCTTCAATTGCTGCATTTAAGGCAAGCAGTTGAGTCTGAGTTGTAAAGTTGCTAATCAAATTCACGACTTTGGAAACCTTTTGAGAAGATTCCGAGAAGCGCTTAAGGCGCTTACTGGTTTCTGCCACTGTTTCCCGAATGTCAAGAATTCCATCCACAGTCCGGTTCATAGCTGCATCTCCTTGCTGAATGGTCTGGTTTGCCACCTGCACTGCTTCTTCCACCTGTTGGGCGTTTGTGGTTACGGCTTTTGTGGAATTGACCATCGTTTGGATTTGCTCCAAAGCATGAGTTAAGAATTGAAACTGCTGCTGCGCTTGGGTGGCTAAACCAACGATAGAAGATTCGTTTGCTTGAGAGGTTTGAGCGAGTTGTCTCGATGCTGTCTGCACCTGCATGACGATTTTTCGCAGGCTTTGCAGGGTGACATTATAAACGTCGGCGATCGTACCTACTTCACCTTCGGTCACAGGTAAGCGAATAGTCAGGTTCCCTTGTAATGCTGGTTGCACTGCTGACAGCAACTGCATAACTTCTCGTTGAAGTTGCTCTTTAGCTGCTCTTTCCCTTTCGCTTGCTTGAACCAATTGCTGTGCTTGAGTTTTTAGTTGCTCCAAGTATTCTGCTTGTTGTAAAGCAAGACCAACTTGCACCCCTACGTGAGCTACCAAGTTGAGATCTATTTGCTCCCAATGACGTGGTGCATCATTCTGATAAGCTCCCAATAATCCCCAAAGTTGGTCGCCCTTAAAGACAGGAGCAACTATAGAAGCCTTTGTTCCCCACCTTTCTATGAGTTCAATGTAGCATTCATCGCATCCAGAAGCTCTGAGATTATCAATGCTGAGAGTTTCTCTACGGCGAAACCGACCACCTTTTGTTTCTTGAAGACAAGTATCGTCAGCTCGAGCTAGCTCAGTTCCCACAACTTTAACCCAATCGCTGCCAACATCCTCAACGATAAATTCACCATTCCAGTCAGGATCAAAGCGGAAGATAGCGATTCGGTCAGCTTTAAGCAGTCTCCGTAATTCCGAGACAGCCATCTTGAGCAGGTTGTCAAGTGAAAAATTCTCTTGAATCAGAGCTAAGCCGAGTCTATACACCAGTTTGCTGTAAAGTGTTTCCTGTTCAACTGACTTGGCTAACTTCTGTGATTGCACACGCAGTTCTTTAATATACTCTGCCTGTTGTAAAGCGACTCCCAGTTGCGAGGCAATCTGCATCAGTACCTTAATTTCAGCTTCTTCCCAGTGCCTTGGTCCACTGTGTTGAAACGCTGACAACAAGCCCCAGAGTTTTTGTCCTTGGAAGATAGCAACCACTAAGAACGATTTAACCCCAAATCCCTCTAAGGTTTCTATATGGCAATCAGATAGATTGGCTTTGTAGATATCATCCGCAAAATAAGGTTCATTGTCACGTAATCTACCACCTTGATGTTCTTGCACATAGCTATCTTCCCAACCGCTACCAACTAATTTAGACCATCCGCCGGACTCAGACTCAACGATAAAGTCACCGAAATAATCTGGACGAAATTTGTAGATAGCCAATCGCTCTACACCCAGAAGTTTCCTGATTTCCTGTGTTGCTGTTTTAAAAATGGTGTCTATATCCGATGTTTGACGAATCTTTTCAATAACCTTGGCTGCGCCTCGTTCTCGCTCTGCAGTTCTGGCTATGTGAGTGGCTTGCTCCTGTAGTTGTTTGAGGTACTCTGCCTGCTGTATGGCTATCCCTAGTTGATTGCTAATTTGGGTCATCGCCTTAATTTCATGCTCTTGCCAATCACGCGGACTAGAGTTTTGATATGCCGCTAATAAACCCCAAAGCCTGTCTCCTTTGACAATCGGAGTAATGACGTAAGCTCTTGTTTGCAACCGCTCCAAAGTGTCAATGTAACAAGGTAAAAATCCTGCTTGGTAAATATCGCTGACAACCCGAAAGTTTGTTTTAGTGGAAAATCGTCCCCCTTGAGTTTGTTGGAGATAGGTGTCTGTAATACTGGCTTTTCCTCCACCAAGAATTTTGGCACTGCACTCGCTAACGTTTTGTGGCAGGGTGGGGTTGTCAAATTGCTCCTGCATTACAGATTTCCATTCACTGGATACCGACTCAGCAACAAACTCACCGCTCCAATCTAAATTAAAGCGATAAATAACGACACGCTCTGCCTTGAGGATATTTCGGACTTCATAAGTTGTCGTCTTGAAAATGGTGTTAATGTCAGATAATTGACGAATTCTATCGATCGCATTCGCCACGATTTGCTCCCGCTGGGCCGCCAGTTGCTCTGATTTCAGTTTTAGTTGAGCTGCTGCCTTAATCTGCCTGAGAATAATGCTGAGACGACTACTGACTAGTGACAACAGAGCAACCTCAGAATCTTGCCAGCGTCGAGGTCCAGAGTTCTGATACACACCTAGTAAACCCCAAAGTTGTTCCCCTTCAAAAATTGGGGCAATGATGTAGGCTTTACTCTGGTATTTCTCTAGAGTTTTGATGTAGCAGTCAGAAAAACCAGCAGCATAGATGTCGTCCACACGATTAATTGTCTTGCCCTTGACAAAATCTCTTCCTTGTGTATCCTTCAGGTAGGTGTCACTGTGAAACCTAGCAACATTGCCAAACATCTTCACCGTGCAGCGGTCATAATCCAATGTATCTTTTGATTTCAAACTGACGTCTTTCTCTTGCTCTTGCATCAAAGCAACCCAGCCCGAGGCGAGAGATTCAGCAATAAATGCGCCACTCCAATCAGGGTATAAGCGATAAACAACGACTCGGTCAGCCTTGAGAAACTGTCGCAGTTCTTGGGTGATGTTGCCAAGGATAACGCTTGTATCAGAAGATAGTGGTATTTGTTCCAAGATTTGAGCTAAAACCTTTTCTTGCTTAGCCTCCTCTTTTTGTTGGCTAAGAAGTTCTACTGTTTGTAAATTTAGCCTCAGTTCAGTGACAATTTGGTAAAGCAGGCTCACTTCAGCTTCTTGCCATTGACGAGAAGCTGAACATTGCTGCATCACAAGCAAGCCCCAGACTTGTTCATCTATGACAATGGGCAAACTCAGACTGGCTTGGACTTGGTAATGTTTGAGTAGTTGGAGTTGATAAGCACTCTTGACGTTTTCGTAAACATCGTCTTGGATAACGACTTGCTGTTGTTGGTAGCTGTGTTGATTTTCACTGCCAAAGGCGATCGCACTCAGAGATTCCCCCAGGCTTGGAGTATATCCTGCTACCATTGATTCTGTTGCTACGATGCCATGCCTTTCAGACTGAAAACGGTAAATGAGCGCCCGATCTACCTGTAAAAGCTTACGAACCTCAATGACTGTAGTTCTTAACAAGGTGTCAACATTTTCTGCTTGACGCATCTGAGCGAAAATGCTGAATAATTTTTGCCGAGTCTGCTTCGTATGTTGCTCACAAGCGACAGCCAGATGAGTTTGATATTCTGTTTGCAACTGTTGAACGCACTTTTCCAGCAGAAGAACTTTTTGCTGAGCTTCAGGTTTTAGTGAATCTCCTAGAAGATCTGCTTTAATAGCATTCACTAATTCAGAAGCTTGATGTAACTCAGAATAACCGATGAACTCTGCTGTTTTTACATTACCATTTTGGGACTGGGAATCAAATATCTGCTTGGTTTGCTCAAAATCCTGTAAAACCATGTTTACATCCTTGAAGATTATCGTTTGATGATTGCTAAGAAACTGTTGTTCGGTGTATTTGCCACAGGGGATACTGAGTAATTGCTGTGACATCTAACACAATATTGCCATTTGGCAAAGCTCCTAGAACAAAAGGTAGGAGTTTAGGAGGAAATAAGCCAGGTGCTGCTTTTTGCAGTTGTTGCAAGTCGTATGATTCAATGTCATCAACTTGTGGTACTACTAGACCTATAGCTTGTTCGTTGACCTTAACGACTATTGCCACAGGAGTTGCCTGCATCGTCAGATGAGGATATCCAATAAGATGGTTTAAGTCTAAAAGCCACAGCATTTCTCCTCGCCAGTGACAAATTCCCAAAATACAACTTGGCATTTCAGGAATAGGTAGAATGGATGCTAAATTAACCCGCGATATTTCGGCAATTTGTTCTAGAGGTAATAGTCCACTATCCTGAAGTCCAAGGGGAAAGCGAAGCAATTTAGAAAGGTTAATTTCTGGGAGGAGTGGATTTAGTTCCAGTGGCTCAAAACTAGTCACTGCGAGTACAGATTTCGGTTCTGTCTGCATAATTTGTTTAGTTCTAAATTATCGTTACAAATTGCTATTCGATTAATTTTTTAATCCCAAATTGCGAATAACTAAGTGATTTTTCTACGCCAATATTGAAGCTGTGAAGTTAATTGCTGAATTGTTTGAACTAAGTGTTGGTGGTTTACTGGTTTAGGTATATAAGCATCAGCTCCCAACATCGAACCCCAAAGTTTATCAGCTTCTGTTCCTTTGGTTGAACACATCACGACTGGGATTCCTTGGGTATTAGCATTGGTCTTCAGTTCACGGCATAATTCAAACCCACTTTGTCCTGGTAAAATGACATCAATAATAACCAAATCAGGCGTCTGAAATTGCAATTTTAGCTGTGCTTCTTCACTGCTGATAGCAGTGACGACCGTTAAACCTGCTTGCTTGAGATAACTAGTTAACACTTGAGTTTCTGTCAAGCTATCTTCAACTAAAAGCACTGTGGTCATAAAAAACGTTCCTGTATACTCGGGAATAGGGAACTGTTAACTCTTAACAGAACCTCGTAAAATCTCACTTTTGCAAAAGGTCTATTAATAACTAATGATCCTGTGGCGCTCCGCCACGCCAAAAGGCTATCGGGTATGCCTGCAAAACGTCGTAAACGTTCATGCGTAGCCTGCGCTTTGCGATGAGCGCCAGTCGCTTGAGCCAGTGGAAAACAAGGACTGCATAGCGCTGGCTCACTAATGACCAGTGATTAATGACCAGTGACTAATGACCAGTGACTAATGACTAATGACTAATGACTAATGACTAGTGAATTTAATTGGATAGAAATCTACTTATCTAAAAACTAAACTTGAACTGTTTGTAGATGAGTTGATTGCACAGCCAGAGGAGTTGGTAGATGCTTCTGTAAAACTTTTAGTACCTTTTCTTTGGTAATGGGCTTTGCTAAAAAGCCAGAGGAGCCAACTATCTTTGATCTCACTCTATCAATTATACCGTCACTGCTAGTAACAATAACTACTGGCGTATTTTTGAAAGCTGATACGCGGCGAATTTGAGTACAGATTTCATACCCGTTGGCGATCGGCATGATTAAGTCTAAGAAAATGAGATTTGGTTTGTACTCTAGCAAAATTGGCAGTGCTGTGACTGGGTCTTGAATATTGACATACCTATAGCCAGCTAGCTTTAGAATCTCGCTCATTATGAGATTCTCGCTTTGGCTATCATCTATGTAGGCGACTATTGAGGCAGTCTCTTTAGGTTGAATCAATTCTATTTTTGGAGAGTCAAAGGTTGACTGAGGGCGATTGTTCTCCTTACTCGGTTCCGTTAACTCTGGAGTTTGAAAGGAGGTAATCTCTTTAGGTTGAATCAAGTCTATTTTTGGAGAGTCAAAGATAGAGTCAGGAGTAGTGTTATCCGTACTCAGTCCCATTAACTTTGGAGTTTGATGGAAGTCAGTTTTTGTTGAGGGGTTGGGTAAGATTTGAGACGATGAAGTATGTGTTTTGTTCCCAACTAAAACAGCTGAAGCTTGGGTTTGTTTTTGCCTGGAGGGCGCTGATATCGTTGCTCTGGGAACTCTTAAGTCTGGGACGTTTAAGAGTTCTATAACACCCTGATGGGCTAAATCCTGTACAATTGTTGCCGCAGTTGTCACACTTTGTCTGGTGTGTAAGGCGATATCCCAAATTGTGTTTTCACCATTAATGAGTTGCCTGAGACGGAAGAGAGTTTTAGAGATTTTTAAATTTTGTTCAGAAGTAAATTGTTTAAAAATCGGTGCCATGTCAGGGCAAAGTGTTCCTAAACCCATCTTTCGCCATTGCTTGCACAGATCAAGGGCTGTGTATAACGATTGATTTACTTCTATTAGGGCAATAGGATACAGTTTTTTAGGCAACCAAACGCTTTTCAAGTCTGAATGAGCTACTAAGCTAAATAAAACCTCTTCAACTATTTTTTCAATAATACTTTTTGCACTCGTCAGACTTATCTGGTTTTTATTAATACTTTCGTTCAGTAAGTGATATTCCCACAGTTCATTCTCTTTCAAATTACGAGCATCAAATATCAAGTTAGGGCAATCTTGCTTTAGTGCTCTATACCAACGTCGAACACGGTGAACTCCTCCCGTAGCATATAGCAAACGTCCTAAGAAGAAATACAGATGCCACTCGTTAGCCCCTGATGAAAAAATTAGTTCTCCACTAGCTCGTTGCTGACTTAACGCTGCTAAGCTTTGAGCAATATTCGTGAAGCTTGGAGGGACTGGTTGCATTAGGCAATTTTCCTTCATGAAAAGTTACTTATTTTCTCTTGGAAGTTGCACCCAGTGGTTTTTAATATATTAGGTTTCGGTTTTTACTGCTAAACAGCAATACTTCGGCTCAATACTTGTGGTAGACAAATGTTATTCCAATGATAGATCAGCAATATTACGTAAAAACAATCAAATTTTAAAGAATTATGAAGAAAGTCTTAAGCAAATTAACTCATTTCACTCTTAGAATGAGTGTGATTTTGGATCACAAGCAGTCGCTCAGCTACATAAGCTCGCTATACTACTGCCATGATAGAAGGAACAAATTGCTGAAATTGGTAAACTGGAAATTTTTATGTAAAAACATAAGATACAACAGAAAAATTATTTGAGTTCGGAATCAGCAAATTATATGAACAGCGATATAGCAGTAGAAAAATTGCGCCGCTACAAAGAGTATGGGGAATCTGTCATCCAAAGCCTTGAGTTGGTTTCACAAAACCCACCTCCTCAAGAAAGTTGGGTTCCTAGTAATCTTCATGAAAGTATCCAGCGCCTTCAGCAGTCTGCTCAAAGAACGGTGCAACTTGCATCCTCGCCAGTCAAAATCGGTATCATGGGGGAATTCAGTAGTGGAAAAACTTTACTTTTAGGCAGTTTGATTGGTTACGCAGATGCTTTACCAGTCAGTGAAACCCCCACGACAGGAAATGTGACTGCTATCCACCTTGTTCAACAACCAAACTTTCAAACAACGAAACTTGGCAAGTTTACAGTTGAATATCTTTCTAATGAAGGAGTAAAAGAGTGTCTGCGCTTTATCTTAGAGGAAGCGCAGCAACGAGCAAAAGCTACAGAACTTCCTGACTCACAGCTTGATGCTTTAAAAAGTTTACACCCCACGCGAGAAGTTGACATTAACGGTATCCTAAGATGGTGCGAGCAAGCGTGGAAGCTGCAAAGTTTGGAACTACGCTCTGTGCTTAAGGAACTGGTTGCTTTTGTCCGTACCTACAGCGCTTATAAAGAAGATATCTGTGGTAAAAGTTACCAAATTGACAACACGACTGCTCACAAAGGACTAAGACTTGCACAAGCGCCGATAAATATTTTAGAACTTAGCTTTGACCATTTGCCCTCTACTCCCAAACGCTGGGAGAATTTAGCACAGCCATCAGCTCAAGATTTGCAAAATAGCTTCTCGCTGATTCGTCGTGTAGATGTGACGGTTGAAATATCAAAAGAAATTTGGGATTTGTCTTCTTTACAAGGGACTAATGAATTTATTCTTTTAGATTTTCCAGGATTGGGATCTGCTGACTCTGGTGTGCGAGATGCTTTTTTATCTTTACGAGAACTCACAGATGTACAAACTATTCTGTTGCTGGTTAACGGTAGATATCCTGGTGGTGCAACCGCAGCGAAAATCCGCAGTATGCTAGAACGGGATAAGGGACAAGACCTGAGAGACCGTATTATTGTAGGTGTAGGGCGCTTTAATCAACTTCCCCTGACAAGCAGCGATGAACGGATTATTGATGAGCTTTTGTATGAGATGCTACTTTCAGAAGAAGTTGTTCTTGATGAACTCGGTATTCTGAAATTGGCGATCGCCAGCGCCAACAATTTGACAACAGAAAAAAAGAATATTGTTTTGTTGTCCCAACTTTATGGATTAACAAAACTCGCAGAACTTTCTTCTCTTGTACAAGTTTGCTCAAAAGAATTCTTAAGCGAACTGGACAAACCCAACAAACCAGAGGAAACTGAACTGCGGCAGAAATGGCAGCAATTAAGTGAAATGCTACCTTCTTCTAGTATCTTACACAAACAATTGAGTGACTATGCTGAAGATGGTGGTATTGGAAGATTACGTTCATTACTGAAAGAACATGTTGCCCTTCATGGTATGAAGCAACTTCTAGAAGACACTCAAAGAGCTGCTGAGGCTTTGCGCAAAGAGCAGAATAATCTCAACAATTTGCTTGAAGAAATCCCCGCTTACATACCAGTTGAGGAAAGTTCTACTTTTTTCACCCTGCGGGAAGCAATTGAATATGTTGTCACAACCTACAGACGATTTCAAGAAGATTTAGAGAAGCAGCCGATTTTAAAAAACCGTCATAGTATAGCGGTGAGCGAAGTTGTAAAAAATGAATTAACAAATAAAATCTTCTTTGATTGGAGCGAATGGACTTTGCTTTTTGATCGAACCCAAAATGGCACAATATCTCTAAGCAAAAGTGAAAGCATTTTTGATGAAGATGAAGTGGACGATACTATTCCGACAAAAAGCGATGATTTTTATGCAGCATTTGTCAACACTGTTAAAGAGATGCAAGGTTTTGCCCATGAGCAAACCACAGAGGCTGTAACAGACTTATTCAATAAATTATCTACTGATGTACAACTAGAACGCGAAAAACTCAGTTCAATTTTGCTACCAGAAAAGGAAAAGCAAATTGAACAAAAATTTGGAAAAAGTCAAGTCCGCTTTTTCAGAAATCTCTTGCGTGCTGTTGATCCTGCTAAGAAATGGCAAAATCTGATCATTCAACACAGTGGACTGGCTAGTAGTGCTGCTCCTATTAATGCTGACATTTTATTCCCTTTAGCACGCAAGGACGACAAGCATCAAAATGGTCAAATCTTTGACTGGAGTCCTGATAAACAGTTTCGTGTTCCCCCTAGACCATTCAATCACCAAATTGCCGTTTTGCGACTGCGAGATGAAATAACTGCTAGTGCAGGGTTGCATCTTGTGCAGTATGTGAGTCAGTTAACTAAACAGGTAAAATCTTCTTTTTCGAGAGCGTTGAAAGAAATTGTAGATAATTTGCAAGAACTTTTAAAGTCGAAAAATGAACCTTTACTCAGATACATAGCATCTGCACAAGAGGAAACCTCGACTCCTGTTCCACCGTGGTTAGAAACTCTTTCTCAAATTCCAACAATTTCTTATCCACAGGAGATGAGTCATTAGTTAATTGGTTAGTTGTTAGTTGTTAACAATAATACTACAGCAATTCCAGATAGCTAGTGAACAAAAAAGATAAAAACAAACCGCAAAGAGCGCATAGACACGTAAGCGCAAGCGCACGCCCAGAGGGCGAACGCCCAGCATGTCCCCTTGGGACTCAGTGGCTTCCCGATAGCCGTAAGGCGTGGCGTCAGCCATAGGGTAGGTCGCGAAGAAAGAAAAGAGGAAGAAGCTGTAGTAATTTTTTAATAGACTTCTGGCTAAAGATATGAGAAGGGATGTTTCTAATTACATGTTTTTCAAGATTGCTTGAGGTTTAATTGCTAACGACTAACTATATTTAAATTTCAGGGAATACATGAGATGGGTGTAAAAATTGAGCTTTTAAACCGCTACCAACTGCGTACGAAAGATGATGAGTTATTACTTCTGCCAGTTATTGAAATAAAACCTACTGAGAGTTTTAATTTACCTCATATCTCCAAAATTGATATTGTTGTCAGTGGAACGCCAGAAAAGTTAGCAGCACAATTACAATCTGCTTATAAAAGTGTTAACTTTAGCGCTAGTAGATTTCTGAGACTTTCTACACCACAGCGATTAAAGCAAACTGAGTGTAGGTGGAATGAACCACTACCAGCAGGTGTGAACTGCACTTTGCAAGTCATTGTTGAGTATTTTGATTCGGATGAAATAGGTAATCCTAATTTATCTACGAGCAAAAACTCTACGGCTGAGTGCAATATATGGACTTATGCAGGTATTGAAGATACCGTAATACAAATGTCAGTGAGAGATACGCTACCATTGCCACTACCAGAACCTTTTTACAAACCCCAATCACCTCAAGAAAGCAAAAAGCCAGAAATTACCTATCCAGGCTGGTTTGCTATCGATTTCGGCACCTCTAATTCTACAGTTACACTCTACGATCCCAAAGTCATTGTCACTCCAGATAGTTTACCTAGCGAGCAAGAGGTGCGGCTACGGGAACGTATGGCACTATGGTTAAATCAGCGTCCTGTGGATGATGTACCGGGTATCAGTCGGAGTGCTTGGGAACAGGAATGGCAAAAGTTTTTAACTGAATTGAGTAAGGATTTTGTTTCAGTTCCTCATTCTGTGAACAAGAATTTAGGAGAACAACTTTTTCGAGGTGTTGAGAGTATTAAGTTGTTGGAAGCTATCCGACAGATAGAAATTTGTTTGAGTAAACGCCTCGGTTGGTTTCGTCGGGCTGCTAGTCAACGGTTGAATCAAATATATCACGAAGTTTTCCGCGTACCACCCCTGGAATGGCAAAGTTTGATTCCTGTAGAATTGGATAAGGATCGTCGTCTCAATGAAATTCCTAGTGAGTTAGAAGTTGTTAATCTGGAACCTTCTTTGTCAAAAGATGACTCCGCAAAAGTGAAGGTTGTCTTGGGTGAACAATCTAGACAGCACAGATTAGATACGATTGGGAATGGGGAGGAAATTGAAGGGAGGTTTCTCCACTCACCCAAGCGCTATTTTGGTCAAGAACGTTCTTTTAAAATTACGCTTGATGATCAAGAGGATACAATTGAGGTTAATAAGCTTCTTCAAGCTGCTTATGCTGAACTGATTTCACTGACGCAGAATTATCGTCAACGTTACCCAGGTAAGTGTTCTGAGGGTAAATTCTACCGTGCAGTGGTGACTTACCCAACTATTGCTTCTCCATTTGTGCGCCGCGAGATTGAGAAGCTGGTGAAACAACTGGATATCGAAGATGTGCAGATGGCTTATGACGAAGCGATTTCGGTCGCCATCTTCTTTTTATGGCGAGAGTTTGGCGGTGATTTGAATGTGGGGATTGAATCTTTCAAAACCCGTTGCCGTTACAATGGGGATAAATGGTGGCAAAATGTCCTCGTTTTGGATATTGGTGGCGGAACCACTGATTTAGCGCTTATTCGCTTGACACTGGAAGAAATTAATCCTTTTGAACCTGGGGAAGACCGAGGCGACGGTGGACGGTATTATAAATTAACTCCTAAATTATTAGGTTCTTCCGGACATTTGCAGTTGGGAGGGGAGTTGATTACTTTGCGGTTGTTTTTGTTGTTGAAGGCGGCGATCGCAGACTGTTTACTCACAGCCGTAACTGAAGAACGTTTGCCAAAAGATGCGTTGAAAGTGCAGCCAGAAGAGTTGAGCGATCGCTTTCTTAATAACAGCAAATTCTTACCCGGTAGCTTGTTGGGTTGTGTAGATAAAGAAATTCGAGAAGGCGATGCTTACAAAGATGCTTTAAATGCAGCCGAAAAAGTACTTCCCACTCGCTGGAAATATTCATCATCTCGCGCACAAACTTTCTACACTCTTTGGGAACAAGCAGAAAATGCAAAAATAGGACTAGGTCAAAAACGCCAACAAGATGCACCCGAACCTATCTTCATTCTTGATGGACAAAAAATCTCTGAACTGCTGCAACAAAACGATATTGAGTTATCAACTGAAGTTGTTGATAACCTAAGTGTAACACTCACAGTACAGCAATTTGAAAGATCAGTATCTCCTGTGATTCGAGAAGCAGTTGGTATTGGTCAAGGATTGCTCGAAAATGCTTTAGAAAACAAGCTTTCCCATTCCCTAAATTCTCAAACCAGCAAAGAGCAAGTTGACTGGTTGATTCTGTCTGGAAAAACTTGCAACCTTGAATTAGTTGAACGTGAACTTTATCGAGTTTTTAGCAAGTCTGACTATTTTGTTTGGAATGAAGATAGAGTCACCTTTGAACCCGAATATACAAAGCTTGCAACCTCGGCTGGAGCCTGCTTTGCAGAAAAACTAAGACAATTGGGTTTTGCGCCGAAAGAATCTAAAGAATTGCTACGTAGAGGAGCTAATCAACTCTATATTGATGTCAAAAATCTCTTTTATTTTTTACCATGTTCTTTTAAAAGAGAGGTTATTGGAGGAACTTTAGATCCAATTTTTCAGTCAGGTCAAGAACTTTATCAACTCAAAGTTGACGATGCAATGGCGAAATACCGCAGTAGTTGGCAAGGTATGCAGTTAACTAACAACATCATTCGTCAGGATTTTGAGAATATCAAACCTCAACTTTGGGGTAGTTATAACGGCGATGCTTTGAGAAAGAAACTAGAAATGAGTGAGGAAGATTTTAAAAACTCTATCAAAGTCCAGTTTGAAATTAATCAAAAGCTTGATATTGATTTACTACTTTGTCGGGGAAATCCTCACTATTTAATTCCTGTAAATATTCCCTGTCTTGATGCGGCGAAAGTTATAGGAATACCAAATGTTATTTCTGATGATGCTCAGGTGGTATGTGATATTGCTGTAAATGTCGCTGAATCGGCAAATGCTCTCAAAACAGATGCTCATACTGTCGTATTTGAAGCGGATAAAAACTATAGCAGTAATTTGCGAGTGTTTCGATATGATGATGGTGCTATACAACCACAAATGATGGGGTTAATTAGTGAATTACCTCCCTTTCCTACGAGTGGTAAACATACATTCTACTTTCAATTTCACAATCCAAAATCTAATAAATGGGAATTGATTGGCGAATTACCCGAACCAGAAGTCAAAAGTGAATATCCTTGCCGATATTATGTCTCTCTCAATCAAAAAGGTATCCTGAAAGTACATGCATTTGAAGTACCTTATTTGACCTCAAAAAATCCAGAATGTCTTCAGCAAGAAGGATGTGTTTTTCGAGATAATCTCCAACCACAGCCTAACGATGTAAAGGCAGAACGTGATCCGTTTTCTGGAGAACATTGAAACAGTTATCAGTGAACAGTGAACAGTTATCAGTCCCTGTTCACTGTTCAGTGTGGAGAACTTGGGAACGAGAGAAATTTGAAACTCAAAACGGAGGATATATGCAGCACCTCAGCAAGTTATTAAAAATTGACAACTCAAATTTAGCTTGGGTACTGCGGTTGAGTTTGCACGGATTGCGGACTCAATTACAGGAAGCTTTAAAAACAGCAACTACAGATCCAGGAAGCACTGCTTGTCAAGAATTGCTGAGGGAATTAGATATACTTTTGCAAGAAGCATTTCAACAGGAGACTTTGAGTGAGAAAACTGTCTTGTCCTCACAGGAGAATTCTTGTTGGGAAGATGTGTTAGAACCAGTTAGCAGTGAAGTAAAAGACGAACTCAAATTAAGACAACTGAGTGAAGTTTTGCTATCTGACCGAGAAATATCAAATTATATCGGGGATTACCAAATTCTCAGCACTCATGATAGTGATTTGTGGAACGAGATGCAACGTTTGCTTTTACGCGTTCCTGAGAAGATAGCTCATATTTGGCAAGAGCAAATGTTAACACAAGCAAGTCAACTGGGTGCAACAGAAGATAGGCGATCGCACTTATCACTACCTTTGATCCGCAATGAATATATCTATCCTGGTTTGAAAGGGAAGGTAGAAGCGACTGGCTTATACTTATCAGACCAAGTTGATTTTGATCCACGATTAATGGTGCAAAGACACGATGGTGAACTTGATTTGTTAGCTGCAGTAGTTTCTATTTATCTGAAATTTCTTGAACTCGATTCATCTTTGTACCATGCGCTCAAAAGTGTTGATAGATTCGGTGTGAGGTCTTTAAACGATGAACGAGAAAAGTCTAAATATATTACAGCACTGATAGACCGTTTTCGCCGGGTACAAACCACTGCTGATAATGTCGATCCAGTTGTTGCTTTGCGTGCCAGACTAGATTTAGATGAAGCAATACACTCTTTGGTGTATTTGCCATGTGCTGAACGTTATTCTTGGTGGGGTAAATTGCAACAAGAAGCACGGCGTACTCTGGACTCAATGGTTGAGAAAACTCGTCATGCTGGCTATCATGTGCAAATTCGTCCATTATGGGGAACCTATGCTGATGTTTTTAATTGGTCAAAGGACGACTTGCAATTAGATATTGGTGGAGTGCGCGGCGAGGTGTCTGCATGTTTGCGGGTTTATGCCAAGATTAATGATGAGGTGCTTCCAGGAAGAGTTCTTTTTCGTTCTTCTTGAGTAAGGGATTTTCTTGTTAGGCTATTGCTGGATGTGATATGAAAAGCGATACGCATGATTGCATCTCTTGCTTTGCGCGATCGCCCCAAAGGGGCGCGCACTCCCTACCATCGCACCACTCCCCGAATTCCTAAAAGTAATAACTTGTCGCCCCATTCTCAGCTAACCATCGCTTCCTTTCCAAAAAATCAGGCTTCCCTGGGTATAAAAATATTAGGTTCTTTGGATAACGAAGGCGTGTTTACACTTGATTTGGTGACATGAGTTGGAATAGTAAGCGATTTATTAGGTTCTTTGGATAACGAAGGCGTGTTTACACATAGCCACAGACGTCAAGTTCCTAACATCTGCAAATTGTGCAAAGTCGCGTACATTCCTCCTTGTTCCAGCAACTGTTCATGACTTCCCTGTTCTATTAATTCTCCGCGCTTGAGTACGAAAATTCGATCCACATCACGAATGGTGGACAAGCGGTGAGCAATAATGATCGCAGTACGTTTTACTAACAGTTTGTCTAAAGCTTCTTGGATCAAAGCTTCCGTTCCTACATCCAGACTAGCTGTTGCTTCATCCAGTACCAAAATTTCTGGTTTGCGAATACTAGCACGAGCAAATGCTAAGAGTTGCTTTTGACCGCTAGAAAGGTTTGTACCTCGTTCTCTAAGTTGAGTATCATAACCTTGAGGCAGTTGTTCAATAAACTCAGCAATGTTAGTTTTCTCTGCTGCTTGTTGAATTTGCTCAAAACTGTAGCTATCTCCTAAGGTAATGTTGCTTTTGACATCACCTGCGAACAAAAAGCCTTCTTGCAAAATCACCGCCATGTAACGCCGCAGTTCTGCTTGAGGGATTTCTCGGATATCTATACCATCTACCAAAATGCGTCCTTGGTTGGGTTCGTAAAGGCGACACAAAAGACGGATAATAGAACTTTTGCCCGCACCTGTGGGACCTACTAACGCGACTTTCTCACCAGGATGAATGGTAAAGTCCAAATCTTTGATAATATAATCATCATCTTTGTACGCAAACCAGACGTGTTCAAACCGGATTTCTCCCAATTCAGGTTGGGAATTTTCGATTGGGAATTCCGAATTATCAGTTATTTCGTTTATGTAACCCAAGCGAGAATCCAAAATTGAGAATCTGGGATTAGCGCGATCCCGTATTTCTATCGGTTCATCCAAAACTTCACTCACGCGTTCTATCGCGGTGAAACCAGCTTGAATAACAGTGAATTTTTCCGCAAACTGTTGTAATGGATCGAATAAGCGCTGGGCATATAAGATGAATGCAGATAAGGTTCCAAAAGTCAAGCTTTGTTGCAGTAGTAAATAACCGCCCACCCACAAAACGCCTGCGATACCTATCAGGGCAATCCATTCAAGGGTTGCGGAAACTGCTGACTCATAAAAGATAGTCTGATCTACATCGTTGATGTAACGTTCATTTTCAAAACGAAACAACCCTGCATTGAATTTTTCTCGTCGAAACAATTGTACGACATTGATGCCAATAATATTTTCTTGTAACTGAGAATTCAGTCCAGAAAGTTCTTCTCTTGCCTTATAGTTTGCTTTGCGGTACTGCTTTTGTAAGTAGACTATAATACCTGTTATTGGTACGAGAACCATCAATAGCAAAAAAGCAAGTTGCCACTGCATAGAAAACATAAAGCTGAGAATCACCAGCATAGAAAATAAATCTGACACAATCCCTATAGCTCCAGTGGAAAAGACATCTCCTAATACTTCCACATCACTGGTGAGCCTGGTGATTAATTTTCCTACGGGTGTTCTATCAAAAAAACGCACCGCCAAGGATGTGACATGATGAAACAAGTCTCGACGAATTTCAGCAGTGATTTGCTGACCTAGCTTTTGTACCAAATAACCCTGAAAACCTGTAAATATCAGTCGTACACTTACCGTTATCAGCAACAAGACTTCGATGATATTTAGCCCTTGTGACAACGGACGATTTCTGAGAAACTCATAGGTGCTTGGTTCTTGGCGAATCAGGGAGATAACTTGTCCAATAAGCAGTGGTTGCACAGCATTAGCAACCGCTATTGGCACCAACAGTAACATAGCAAGCGCTAGCAATCGCCCACGACGGCGGGCATAAGGTAGTAGACGCAAAAATAACCGCCAGTCATTTTCACGCCGACGGTAACCTGTGTCAGATTTTTTCCGAGGTTTGGAGGTGCTCATCATAAGAGCATTATATTAATTTTTACAACCTAAAGTGTTCGCATTTCTACCCTCAATACTTTAGAGATACTTTACCTTTAGATCTCGTCTGGATTGAACGATGTCAACGCACTAAAGAAAGAATGTAGCGGTTATTTAGAGAAATTTTGTGGATAGAGGTTTGGATGTCAACGAACAAAAGGGTGTTGCGATATAGCGCAACACCCTTTTGTTGTTAGTTGAAATCAAATCCTGGCATCGAGCTATTGTCGCAGACAGCTACCCACCTACTATCGTCGCCGCTGCAGCGTTTCACACCTGAGTTCGGGATAGAATCAGAGTGGTTCCACCGCGCCATTGACACCAGGAAAACCTTGGGGGAAATTCAAAATTCAAATCTAGTTGATTTTGAATTTTTTCAAACCCTGAAGACTGCACAGAAACGCGATTAGCAATTGTTGTTGAAGTCAAGCCCTCGGTCTATTAGCATGGGTCGGCTGAACACATTACTGCGTGTACACCTCCCACCTATTAACAGGTGTTCTGCCTGTGACCTTACTGGCTAATGCCATGAGAGTACTCATCTTGAGGTGGGCTTCCCACTTAGATGCTTTCAGCGGTTATCCGCTCCGCACATGGCTACCCAGCGTTTACCGTTGGCACGATAACTGGTACACCAGCGGTGCGTCCCTCCCGGTCCTCTCGTACTAAGGAGGGCTCCTCTCAATACTCTTACGCCTGCACCGGATATGGACCGAACTGTCTCACGACGTTCTGAACCCAGCTCACGTACCGCTTTAATGGGCGAACAGCCCAACCCTTGGGACGTACTTCCGCCCCAGGTTGCGATGAGCCGACATCGAGGTGCCAAACCTCCCCGTCGATGTGGACTCTTGGGGGAGATCAGCCTGTTATCCCTAGAGTAACTTTTATCCGTTGAGCGACGGCCATTCCATTCTGTGCCGTCGGATCACTAAGACCGTGTTTCCACCCTGCTCGAGTTGTTGCTCTTGCAGTCAAGCTCCCTTATTGCCTTTACACTCAAAGCACGATTTCCAACCGTGCTGAGGGAACCTTTGTGCGCCTCCGTTACCTTTTAGGAGGCGACCGCCCCAGTCAAACTGCCCACCTGAAATTGTCTCCTTTCCGGATCACGGAAACGGGTTAGAATCCTAGCTTCGCCAGAGTGGTATCTCACTGTTGGCTCCACACTCCCCACAAGGAATGCTTCAATGCCTCCCACCTATCCTGCGCAAGCCAAGCCCGGACCCAATTCCAGGCTACAGTAAAGCTTCATAGGGTCTTTCTGTCCAGGTGCAGGTAGTCCGTATCTTCACAGACACTCCTATTTCGCCGAGTCTCTCTCCGAGACAGTGCCCAGATCGTTACGCCTTTCGTGCGGGTCGGAACTTACCCGACAAGGAATTTCGCTACCTTAGGACCGTTATAGTTACGGCCGCCGTTCACCGGGGCTTCGGTCGCCAGCTTTACCTTTCGGCTGACCAGCTTCCTTAACCTTCCGGCACTGGGCAGGCGTCAGCCCCCATACTTCCTCTTACGAGTTGGCGGAGACCTGTGTTTTTGGTAAACAGTCGCCTGGGCCTCTTCACTGCAACCCACTCACGTGGGCACCCCTTCTTCCGAAGTTACGGGGCTATTTTGCCGAGTTCCTTAGAGAGAGTTATCTCGCTCCCCTTAGTATTCTCTACTCCCCCACCTGTGTCGGTTTCGGGTACGGGTACTGAGCTTTCATCACATTCACAGCTTTTCTTGGCACTAACATAACTACACGACCTCCGTAGAAGTCTCCCAATCCAGTCAGGGCGTAGCTTACTTTCATGCGCACTGCAAATGCTCCCACTCAATAGTCAGGGATTGTTGACCCTGTGTCCATCGACTACGCGTTTCCGCCTCGCCTTAGGTCCCGACTAACCCAGAGTGGACGAACCTGGCTCTGGAACCCTTGGGGTTTCGGGGTATTGGATTCTCACCAATATTTTCGCTACTCAAGCCGACATTCTCACTTCCGTTTCGTCCACACCTGCTCGCCGCTAGTGCTTCTTCCTAATACGGAACGCTCCCCTACCAGTTCAGTTATCAGTTACCAGTTAACAGTTATTACAAACTTTTGGTTCATTCATAACTGATAACTGATAACTTTTTACTAAAATCCACAGCTTCGGTACATCGCTTAGTCCCGTTCATTTTCGGCGCAGGAGCGCTTGACCAGTGAGCTATTACGCACTCTTTTAAGGGTGGCTGCTTCTAGGCAAACCTCCTGGTTGTCTGTGCACTCCCACCTCCTTTGCCACTTAGCGATGATTTGGGGACCTTAGCTGGTGGTCTGGGCTGTTTCCCTCTTGACGATGAAGCTTATCCCCCACCGTCTCACTGGTTGTGTGTACATCTGGTATTCTGAGTTTGTCTCGATTTGGTACAGCTTTCGCCGCCCGCACCGAAACAGTGCTTTACCCCCAGACTATAATCACAACCGCTGCGCCTCAACACATTTCGGGGAGAACCAGCTAGCTCCGGGTTCGATTGGCATTTCACCCCTAACCACACCTCATCCGCCGATTTTTCAACATCGGTCGGTTCGGACCTCCACTTGGTGTTACCCAAGCTTCATCCTGGACATGGTTAGATCACCCGGGTTCGGGTCTAAAAACACTGATTCGCGCCCTCTTCAGACTCGCTTTCGCTTTGGCTACAGTTTTTCACCTTAACCTACCAGTGCCTTTAACTCGCCGGCTCATTCTTCAACAGGCACGCGGTCATCCGTTGAATCGGACTTCCACTGCTTGTGGGCGAATGGTTTCATGTTCTATTTCACTCCCCTCATTGGGGTTCTTTTCACCTTTCCCTCGCGGTACTGTTTCGCTATCGGTCACACAGTAGTATTTAGCCTTACGAGATGGTCCTCGCTGATTCACATGGGATTTCACGTGCCCCATGCTACTCGGGATACAGCTAGTATCTTTTTGTTTTTGACTACAGGACTCTCACCTTCTCTGGTACAGTTTTTCGCTGCTTCGTCTAACATAAGGATTCCTTGTTGCTGTCCCACTACCCCAAAAAGCAAGCTTTTTGGTTTAGGCTTTTCCCCTTTCGCTCACCACTACTTAGGGAATCTCTTTTGATTTCTCTTCCTCCAGCTACTAAGATGTTTCAATTCGCTGGGTTGGCTCTTTCCTGTCTATATATTCAACAGGCAGTTCTTGGGGTTGCCCCATTCGGACATCTCCGGATCTATGCTTGCTTCCAGCTCCCCGGAGCGTTTCGTCGGTCACCACGTCCTTCTTCGCCTCTGTGTGCCTAGGTATCCACCATTCGCCTTTCATTGCTTGACTACAAACAATCATTGCTTTTTGCTTGGAGTTTTAACTGTTAATAACAGTTAACTACCTGACATTTTTCGCGTTTCTATGCAGTTTTCAAGGTTCTTTTGCTGGAAATACCCCAGCATTCTTGCTTATATCACAAGATGCTGAATCTTATCCAATTAATTATCGGATGATAATTTTGCTTTTGCTTTTCTGACTTGCCTGCACTCTAGCCTTTGCTGCTATTTGAGTACACTCAACAAAGATGGAATCACAAAAGTTAATTACTTAGGGCGCAGGTGGAGGTAAGGAGACTCGAACTCCTGACATCCTGCTTGCAAAGCAGGCGCTCTACCAACTGAGCTATACCCCCCTAAATTTCAGTTCACAGTTATCAGTTCACAGTTATCATTTTTTCGTGACCACTGTTTACTGCACACTGTTCACTGTTTTCAGGTGGGCCATCCTGGACTCGAACCAGGGACCTCACCCTTATCAGGGGTGCGCTCTAACCACCTGAGCTAATAGCCCATATCCGAACCTAACTTATAGTTTGAAAGCTTACACTTACCTTACGACCGACCTCGGGATAAAACCAATTCAAAGTTTTATAATTCTAAATTTCCAAAAACTCTTTCTTGTTTTTGAACTTTGAATTTTTACTTTTGAATTGAGTCGGGTCTCCCTAAAAAGGAGGTGATCCAGCCACACCTTCCGGTACGGCTACCTTGTTACGACTTCACCCCAGTCACCAGTCCTACCTTCGGCGTCCCCCTCCTCGAAAGGTTAGGGTAACGACTTCGGGCGTGACCAGCTTCCATGGTGTGACGGGCGGTGTGTACAAGGCCCGGGAACGAATTCACTGCAGTATGCTGACCTGCAATTACTAGCGATTCCTCCTTCACGCAGGCGAGTTGCAGCCTGCGATCTGAACTGAGCCGTGGTTTATGGGATTTGCTTGCTATTGCTAGCTTGCTGCCCTTTGTCCACAGCATTGTAGTACGTGTGTAGCCCAGGACGTAAGGGGCATGCTGACTTGACGTCATCCCCACCTTCCTCCGGTTTGTCACCGGCAGTCTCCCTAGAGTGCCCAACCGAATTGCTGGCAACTAAGAACGAGGGTTGCGCTCGTTGCGGGACTTAACCCAACATCTCACGACACGAGCTGACGACAGCCATGCAGCACCTGATAGCCGCTCCCTTGCGGGCACCCCGCCCTTTCAGGCAGGTTCGACCATTTTCGAGCCCAGGTAAGGTTCTTCGCGTTGCGTCGAATTAAACCACATACTCCACCGCTTGTGCGGGCCCCCGTCAATTCCTTTGAGTTTCACACTTGCGTGCGTACTCCCCAGGCGGGATACTTAACGCGTTGGCTACGACACTGCCCGGGTCGATACGGGCAACGCCTAGTATCCATCGTTTACGGCTAGGACTACTGGGGTATCTAATCCCATTCGCTCCCCTAGCTTTCGTCCCTCAGTGTCAGTTATGGTCCAGCAGAGCGCTTTCGCCACCGGTGTTCTTCCTGATCTCTACGCATTTCACCGCTACACCAGGAATTCCCTCTACCCCTACCATACTCTAGTCACTCAGTTTCCACTGCCTTTATCTGGTTGAGCCAGATTCTTTGACAGCAGACTTGAATAACCACCTGCGGACGCTTTACGCCCAATCATTCCGGATAACGCTTGCATCCTCCGTATTACCGCGGCTGCTGGCACGGAGTTAGCCGATGCTGATTCCTCAGGTACCTTCAGTACTTATTCCCTGAGAAAAGAGGTTTACAACCCAAGAGCCTTCCTCCCTCACGCGGTATTGCTCCGTCAGGCTTTCGCCCATTGCGGAAAATTCCCCACTGCTGCCTCCCGTAGGAGTCTGGGCCGTGTCTCAGTCCCAGTGTGGCTGGTCATCCTCTCAGACCAGCTACTGATCGGTGCCTTGGTGCGCTCTTACCACACCAACTAGCTAATCAGACGCGAGCTCATCTTCAGGTGATAAATCTTTCACCGTTAGGCACATCCGGTATTAGCAATCGTTTCCGACTGTTGTCCCGAACCTGAAGCCAGATTCTCACGCGTTACTCACCCGTCCGCCACTAAGTTCCGAAGAACTCCGTTCGACTTGCATGTGTTAAGCATACCGCCAGCGTTCATCCTGAGCCAGGATCAAACTCTCCGTTTTGATTCTGTCTGTAGATAAGTGAACTAATCACTCATCTACTTGCTCTTTTAGCTGATTTTACCGTCAGCCTCGGTTTATTGTTTACTATCGCAAGGCTTTTTGTGTATACTAGCTTTCAAACTATAGGATTTTCAAGGTTCGTCGCCCTCGGCGGTGACTTGTTTTTGTGTCCGCGCTTCAGGCACTTATTCAATATAGCGAACCCAATCCTGGCTGTCAACTATTTTCTGAAACTTTTTTGAGATTTTTTTTGAGAGTGCTCAAAACTCCTCACTGTGACGGGTTTAGGCAAAAATGGGAGATGCACTTTCACTCTATTAAGGAAAAGTCGTTGTGAATTTTCAGTCAGTTATAGCTATATTGCATAAGTTCTGGAGCGATCGCGGTTGCCTAATTGCCCAACCCTACGACATTGAAAAGGGAGCAGGCACTAAAAACCCTCACACTTTTTTAAGAGCTTTGGGACCAGAACCGTGGGCTGTCGCTTATGTTGAACCTTGTCGCCGTCCTACTGATGGACGTTACGGCGAAAACCCTAATCGCTTCCAACACTATTACCAGTACCAAGTTCTGATTAAGCCTTCGCCAAATAATATTCAAGAAATTTATCTTGATTCCTTAAGAGCTTTGGGAATTCGTCCTGAAGACCACGATATTCGGTTTGTAGAAGATAATTGGGAAGATGCAACGGTAGGAGCTTGGGGAACTGGCTGGGAAGTTTGGTTAGATGGAATGGAAATCACTCAATTTACATACTTCCAGCAATGCGGAGGCATTGATTGCCGTCCAGTGTCTATTGAAATGACTTATGGCTTGGAAAGATTGACGATGTATCTTCAAGGAGTAGAAGCAATCACCAATATTCAATGGACGGACAACATCACATATGGAGATGTTCACCTGCAAGGAGAAATTGAGCAGTGTGTTTACAACTTTGAAGCCTCAAATCCGGAAATGCTGCTTACATTATTTAATCTGTACGAGCAGGAAGCGCAGCAATTAACCGAACGTGGACTTGTCTTACCTACGTTGGATTATGTTTTGAAATGTTCACACACTTTCAATTTATTAGATGCCAGAGGAGTTATTTCTGTGACAGAGCGAGTTCGCTACATTGCAAGAATTCGAGTTTTAGCGCGGAAGGTCGCACAATTATATGTGGAACAGCGAGAAAAGCTGGGTTTTCCGCTTTTGAATAAGTCAGCAAGTATAGTGCATGCTCACTAATGACCTCAAAGAAAACCTTAAAACCTAACTCACGGATAAAGGTTGTCCCGTGCTTCTTTTGTGAAAAATCTAGAAAAACCCAACATTTCAGACTAGATGCACTGCTGGTATGAGTTTTTGGTAAACCTATTGCCAAAATTGTGATGCACTTGCAGACTGGAAGTCTGGGGCTATACAAAGAAAGTTTATCTACGCAGGCTTAACATAGTAGTTTTCTTGCGTAGAAAACTTTTTGGCTTCTAGTCTACATAGCTACAAATTGTATCTGCCAGGTGTTTGTCCAAAAACTCTGATGAATAAGGTAAGTGGTGTCATAATCTGTCTTGGCTACATTCTAGGATTACTGTTTACAGCAATTCCGTGGGGTGGCTTTTGGGTATTCGCTTTGGGCATAGTGGGAGCTATCTTTTTTGGAAGACAACGCCAAAACATACGGAAACATCTGCCAAAAAAGGATAATTCCCAAGCAAAGACTAAGACAGCGCCACAATTATCGCAAACCACTCCTCACCCTAGAGTGTGGCTTATTGCTGGCGTAGTAGGATTATTCGCTAGTTTCTATTTTCAATCGCGAGTTCCGATACCAGAAGCCAACGATATCAGTAAATTCCTCCCGTTAGAAAATGCCAATAATCAAGAACAACTTTTTATTGTTCGGGGTAAGGTGCTTACTAAACCCCGCATGACTCGGAGTCAGCGTGGACAGTTGTGGTTACAAGCAACTGAGCTTAATGAGGTTAAAAATGAGAATGGCCCAGCTGGTACAAGTAAAGGAGTGACAGGAAAGTTATATGTGACTATGCCTTTACTTCAAACGACTGGGTTGCATCCCAGTCAACAAATTGCTGTGACTGGGGTTTTGTACAAACCAAAACCACCATTAAATCCCGGTGGTTTTGATTTTCAAAAATTTCTCCAGCAAGAAGGTGCGTTTGCTGGTTTGAGTGGACGGCAAGTCAATATTCTGGATGAAGGAAAAAGTTGGGGATGGTGGAAAATTCGAGAACGAATTGTGCGATCGCAAGTTCGTTCGTTAGGTGTTCCAGAAGGTCCACTTGTAAGTGCAATGGTTTTGGGTAGCAAAGTCGTTGATTTACCTTACGAAACCCAAGACCGTTTTGTGCAGGTGGGACTTGCTCATGCTTTAGCCGCCTCAGGGTTTCAAACATCGTTAATTTTAGGTGTCATTCTAGGATTGACATCAAAAGCCAAAAAGGGAACCCAAATTATACTCGGGAGCATAGCTCTGCTTCTTTTCTTAACTTTAACAGGTTTACAAGCATCGGTACTTCGAGCCGTAATTATGGGCTTTGCCGCGCTTATTGGAATAGGATTAAGGCGCACAGTCAAACAATTAGGTTCATTATTGGTTGCAGCAGTTTTATTATTGCTCTTTAATCCTCTGTGGATTTGGGATTTGGGATTTCAACTCAGTTTTCTGGCAACACTGGGGTTAATTGTGACAGGATCCCCAATCACAAAACGTTTTGATTGGTTGCCACTTATGATCACATCTTCAATTGCAGTTCCACTAGCCGCTGCAATTTGGACATTACCTCTTTTATTGTACGTCTTTAATGTAGTAGCGATTTACACTCTACCAGCCAACATTATCTCCACACCATTTATTTCTATCATCAGTATCGGTGGAATGATAAGCGCTCTAGTCAGCTTAATTTCACCAGAGCTTGGAAGCAGCTTGGCTAATTTGTTATATCATCCAACCCACTGGTTGCTTAACTTGGTGGAGTTTTTTGGGAGCTTACCAGGAAGTACAGTTGCTGTAGGTAGCATATCCCTTGGTCAAATGCTAGCAATGTATATATTGATTATCCTGGCATGGGTGGTGCGTTGGTGGCAACAGCGGTGGTGGTTTTCTGCCATAATTGCATTGGGTTTGGTTGTTGTTCCTGTTTGGCATTCTGCAAACACCCTGTTTCGGGTAACAGTGTTGGCAGCAGGCGAGGAACCAGTTTTAGTGATTCAAGACAAAGGAAAGGTCACACTGATAAATAGTGGAGATGAAGGTACGGGACGCTTCACTATACTGCCGTTTTTACAACAGCAAGCTGTGAATAAAGTAGATTGGGCGATCGCTTCTGATTTTCAACACAATGGCAATAATGCTTGGTTGGAGGTATTGCAACGTTTGCCAATTGGAACTTTCTATGACTATTCTCCCACGTCTGACAATGACACAACCAATCAAGTCATTAAAAAGGAAGTGCAAAACAGTAAAGGAATTTACCAACCTTTGTCAGTTGGTCAAACTATCACTACTGGTTCGGTAGTCGCGCAATTAACCAACAACCAATTGCCCATCTTACAGTTGCAAATTTTCGGGCAAAATTGGCTGTTGGTGGGTCAGACCAAAACAACTCAAGTGCTTGAACTTCTGAATAGTGGACGTGTAGTGCGTCCGCAAGTCTTATGGTGTCCTGGTGAATCTTTAAAAGAATTAATTCCTGTCCTGCAACCGCAGGTGGCGATCGCAACCACCACCAATGTTGACCAAAAAACACTATCTGAATTGAGCAAAACTCAGACAAAATTATTCTTTACAAGTAAAGATGGCGCTATCCAGTGGACACCCAACGGACAGTTTGAGACTTTTATCCCAGCAGGTGAAAACAAAACATCTATTTTGTAAAAAATTCGCACATCCATGATAAACTCCTTATAATAGGCTTGTTATGCCTCTGGAGAGGTGGCAGAGTGGTTGAATGCGGCGCACTCGAAATGCGTTTTAGGGCAACCTAACGGGGGTTCGAATCCCCCCTTCTCCGTTTAATAGTAATAATGTGGACACAACTGACTAAAATAGGTGTAGCAAAAACGAAAAAAGAAAACACGCCTAGTAGCTAACCTTTATGCTCACACCTGCTGAATTTCTCAAATACACCCAGTGGTCAGGTATTGCAACATTAGTATTTGCTGCCTTGGCGATTGCGAGTTTTGTTTTCAAATGGGGCATTCGCTTTCGGCTTGTTGGTTCAACTGGCTTTATGGTAGTACTGACAGGTGGTCTATTTGCTTTATCATTGGCTCCTTTGTCTCGCACTGTGATTCCAGGTGCTGTACGGTATAATCTGGTTTATGACAACGGAGGATCTCAAACAGTTATAGCCATCCCAAAACAAATTACCACCACACAATTAGAAGCAACCTTGCGTCAAGCGGCTAGTGATTTGTATTCTTATGGTCGTTTGGGTGCACTAACAGACAATAAGTTGACAATTCGAGCACGCACCATTATCCACCCAGAACCAGAAATTTCTGTGCCACTTTACCTAGGTAAAGTGAAGCGATCGCTTGCTAGTCGTGAAGATTCTCAAATGACTATCGAGATTTACCGGGAGAAATTTGCTCAATTACCACAAACGACATCTTGAAAAGTGAGGGTGAAGAGGTTCTCCAACACATAGAAAAGTGGTAGTGTTAACTTATTAATTAGTTGTATGTATCATCAATCGACTAAAACTTTGTCTACTCAAACCTCTAGTCCGTTACTCACTCTTTCTGTAGCTCCAGCAAGGGTTATCCGTGGCTCGGATATATTGACACAGGCAAGTGATGCAATTTCTCAGTTGGGAAGTCGTCCTCTAATTATAGGAGGTGAACGTACTCTTGCTGTCACCCAGGAAAGTCTACAAGAACTTCTCAAACAGCAACGGTTGCATGTTGCCCAAGCCTGTTATAGTCCCGATTGTAGTGAAGCCAGCTTGAAAACTTTACACAAAGCGGCAAAAGAGCACAAAGCGGATGTGATAATTGGAGTTGGTGGCGGTAAAGCACTGGATACAGCTAAGTTAGTTGCTTACAAGTTGGAGTTACCAGTAGTCACAATTCCCACTTCAGCCTCTACGTGTGCGGCTTGGACAGCCCTCTCGAATGTCTATTCTGATGAAGGGGCATTTCTCTATGATGTCGGATTGGCAAAGTGTCCTGATTTACTGATACTCGATTACGAGTTAGTGAAAACAGCACCACAACGAACACTTGTAGCGGGAATTGGGGATGCGATCGCTAAGTGGTACGAAGCTTCAGTCAGTAGCGGACACTCGGAACAAACCCTAATTATCGCTGCAGTACAACAGGCGCGAGTTTTACGGGATATCCTTTTCCAAAAATCTAGTATAGCTCTTAAAGAACCTGGTAGCGAAGCTTGGCAACAAGTTGTAGATGCAACAGTTCTCCTTGCAGGAGTCATCGGAGGATTAGGAGGCGCACAGTGTCGTACCGTTGCAGCTCATGCTGTACACAATGGGTTAACTCACATTTGTGAAAGTGGCAGCATTCATGGTGAAAAAGTCGCCTATGGTATTTTGGTGCAACTGCGTTTAGAAGAAATAATACAGGGCAATCAGCTCGCAGCAGCTGCACGACAACAATTATTAAAGTTTTATGCAGAGATCGGATTACCCCAAAAATTGAGTGATTTAGGATTAGGCAATATTACCTTAAATGAATTACAAAAAGCCGCTGAAATTGCCTTAGAAACTCATTCTGACATTCACCGACTTCCATTTAAAGTTGCACTAGAACAGTTGATGGCGGCTATGGTTTCCACCACTGCACCAGTGGAAGGACGAACCCATACGGGTTTAACGTCAACTATGAATAAGGATGAGTAATGATCAAATCAGTGAACAGTAAACACTGAACAGAAACTGAGAACTGAGAACTGATAACTGATAACTGCTGAATGGCATAAAATCCAGAATGCAAAAGATAAATGACGAGTTATGACTCTTTGTTTTTCAGCTTTTATAATTTATTATTTGTAAACCATAATTCCTTCGATGAGATCAGATTGGATTGCTCCAGCGGAACGGATACAGAAATTACCACCCTACGTGTTTGCTCGTCTAGATGAACTCAAAGCGAAAGCACGAGAGCAAGGGCTAGATTTGATTGATTTGGGCATGGGAAACCCAGATGGTGCAACACCGCAACCCGTTATAGAAGCGGCGATCAAAGCTTTGCAAAATCCAGCAAATCATGGCTACCCTCCTTTTGAAGGTACAGCTAATTTTCGCCAAGCTATCACGAACTGGTATCGTCGTCGTTATGGAGTCGATTTAGACCCAGATAGTGAAGCATTACCGCTTCTTGGTTCTAAAGAAGGATTGGCTCATCTTGCCATAGCCTATATTAATCCTGGTGACTTGATTTTAGTACCTTCTCCTGCCTATCCTGTCCATTTTCGTGGTCCAATTATTGCTGGAGGCAAAGTTCACAGCTTAATTCTCAAACCCGAAAATGACTGGCTGATTGATTTGGCTGCAATTCCTGATGCTGTTGCCGAACAAGCAAAGATTCTCTATTTTAATTATCCCAGTAATCCGACAGCTGCGACTGCACCCCGTGAATTTTTTGAAGAAATTGTTGCTTTCGCGCGTAAATATGAGATTCTGCTCGTACATGACTTGTGTTACGCTGAGTTAGCTTTTGATGGCTATCAACCAACGAGTTTGTTAGAAATTCCTGGGGCGAAAGACATTGGCCTTGAATTTCATACTCTTTCCAAAACCTACAATATGGCAGGTTGGCGCGTCGGTTTTGTAGTTGGTAACCGCCATATCATTCAAGGTTTGCGGACACTAAAAACGAATTTGGATTATGGCATTTTTGCAGCATTGCAAACCGCAGCCGAAACCGCATTGCAGCTGAGCGATGATTATTTACATGAGGTACAAGAACGTTACCGTACTCGCCGTGATTTTGTCATTCAAGGCTTAACCGAGTTAGGCTGGAATCTGAGTAAAACCAAAGCGACGATGTATTTGTGGATTCCTTGTCCTGTTGGCGTGAGTTCTACAGAATTTGCTCTCAAAGTCCTACAGCAAACTGGTGTTGTGTTTACTCCAGGTAATGCTTTCGGGGTTGGGGGTGAAGGGTATGTACGAATTAGCTTAATTGCGGAGTGCGATCGCTTGGGTGAAGCTTTGCACCGTTTAAAGCAAGCTAATATCCGCTTCCAATAACAGACTAATCATCCAAACTCTATCAGTCCAGAGTAAGATGGCAACTAAAAGTTCTAAAGCTATAATTACCGATTAATCCAATTCTTTGGGAAGCTACTCAGCTATTGTGATTAATCAACACTCTGATAACCTGTTAAACCTTCAACTAAAAAAAACATCAGTTGAGGGTTATAAATTTAGCTGGTTTGATTGGTTTTGTCTTTGGTATCCTCCTGGCTGGCTGATTTTATTCAACCGACACTGGCAGCATTATCACAAAGATCCAGATGGTTGGAATTGGTTAGAATACGGGTTATTTTTGATTCCCTGCGGATTTTACTTGGCACTTTTGATTCGTTGGTTGCGACTTGGCTGTCGTTCACCTCGTCGGGAAATAGGTGAATTTGATCCAAATTATCAAAAAGCTTTTCGAGACGAAATAATTGCTCCTATTGTTAAATATTATTTTCGAGGTGAGTTACACAAAATTGAGAATTTGCCACAAACAGGTCCAATGATTGTGGCAATAAATCATGCAGGAATGTGTTTCCCATGGGACTTTTTAACGTTAGGTTACTTGTTAAGTAAAACACAAGAATGGTTGGTGCAACCGTTAGCTGGAGTTTCTTTATTTGATCATCTTTGGATCACTTGGTGGTTACCACCTGGATGGTCAAAAGTTTTGGGTGGTGTGAGAGCAGAATTAAATGATTTTAAGAGTGTAATGCAAGAACGTAAAATTCTTTTGTATGCACCAGAAGGTTTACGCGGACCTAGAAAAGGTTGGGTACAACGCTATCAATTAGAAAGGTTTGATTTGAGTTTCATTCAATTAAGCCAACGTTATCAAATTCCGATCTTACCTGTTATTTGCATTGGTAGTGAGAATTTACATCCTTGGACTTTAAATATAAAAACATTGCAGAGGTTATTTAATTTACCATTTTTGCCAATATCACCTCTGATGCCATTATTTATTCTGTTTCCATCAATGGGAGTCTGGGCGATGAGAACTCGCCTGCGTTACTTTATTCAACCTTTGTGTACAACTGAGTTAAATGGTGAAAAGACGAAAAGAACAGAAATTTATCGTCAAGCACAACAGTTACGAGAAAAGTTACAAAATCAAATTAACCAGTTGTTAAGTCAGGGGTAACGTGCAATACAGTTCGCTTAAGCCCAAAACATTGGGCTGTGCGCTCACTTACAGCACATTGCAAGTAAATGAAGTACAACACACAGAGCTAAAAGCTGGACTTATCAGCACTTTTTACTTTGGTAAGTGAGCTTTGTCCAAGCTCTGACTCCTGACGCCTCTATTCTGCTGTATATTTCAAGTTGCTGAGCGTGTTCACATTTCTCCTTTACGTTTTGGGTATGACAGATCATAAGTCTGAATGTAAATTTTGCCACTCACCAGAAAAGATAGACTCAGTTGCAGTCGCGATTCTCAGCAAATCTTGCAGTAGTAAAGGCGACCATTGAACGCCCGCCTTGCGCCCTGCAGCAAAAAGTTGTTGAGTCTTTATGCTCAATAGATACAAGGCGTAAGCTAATTTTTTGTCTACAACAGCAGTATCTTTTACAGCTTCAAACACCACTTTCAATGCCAACAAAATCGAGGTAATCTGACCTGGTATTGGTGATTGTCCCCGCTGTAGACGTATCAACAAGGCATCAGGGCTTTCCTCGTTATAAAGTGTTTGGTCAATCAAAAATTTGCAAGCGGTTTGGTAATTCATGTTCGAGGGGCATCCATTACACCTTTGCCTACCCATTGCAACATTTGACTCGTGGATTAACATTTTACCTTGATAGCTCTACAAACGTGTCATATAAAAAGAATTCCCTGATTCAGTGGCAAGTAATACTGGCATAATTGCACAATGAAGGCAGTTCCTGATTGTTCTTGTCCGACAAATGCCGACTTTACTTGCTGACGCTCAAAACTTACTCTCTGACTTACTCAAGCGCTACTCATCCCGTGTAGATTATTTGATGATTCGTCTTGAAGAAGCTGAAGGAACGGATATTTTCTTACGTGGCGACAAAGTAGAAACCCTTAGTGAAGGTATTTCCATTGGCGGACAGATTCGCGCCTGTCACAAAGGTGGATGGGGGTTTAGCAGCTTTAACCAACTGTCGACAATTAGCGATCGCATTGAAGAAGCCATCACCGCTGCCAAAATTGTTGGTGAAGAAGAAACTATTTTAGCTCCCATTGACATTGTGCAAGCAGTGTGCGACATGCCACTAACTGGAAGCGACCCCCGGCAAATCTCGTTGAAAAAGAAAAAAGAATTGTGCGATCGCTACACCGAATTACTCAAAAGCGTTGACAGCCGGATTACCACCACTTCTGTTCGTTATGGAGACAGTGCCCAAAGAGTTATCCTCGCCACCAGTGAAGGAACTTTGATTGAGCAATCTTGGGTAGATATGGAAATGCGCTTCGCCGCCACAGCCAGAAACGGCGAAACTGTGCAAACTGGAAGAGAAACCACAGGTTCGCGCAAAGCTTTTGAAGATTTGACGGCTTTGGATGAACAAGTCAAAGAAGCTGCACAAAGGGCAGTTGCAGCTTTATATCTGCCATCGGTGAAAGGTAATACTTATACTGTGGTGATAGATCCGATTCTTTCCGGGTTATTTGTTCACGAAGCCTTTGGGCATCTTTCCGAAGCAGATATGGCGTACGAAAACCCAGATTTGTTGGAAGTGATGACGATTGGGCGGCGATTTGGACCACAAGAACTACAGATTTTTGATGGTGCAGCGCCCCAAGGACATCGAGGTAGCTATTTTTACGACGATGAAGGCACACCTGCAACCACAACTCAACTTATAGAAGATGGAATTTTGACAGGACGTTTGCATTCGCGCGAAACGGCTGGCAAATTGGACGAAGCGCCAACAGGGAATGCACGGTGTCTTAGTTATCACTACCCTCCGATTGTACGGATGACGAATACCTGGATAAAACCGGGAAAAACACCGGTTTTGGACTTATTCAATGGTATAAAAGAAGGAGTTTATGCCCGTAACTGGTTGGGTGGAATGACGAATGGAGAAATGTTCACCTTCAGCGCTGGGGAAGCGTGGATGATTAGAAACGGGAAGATTGCTGAACCTGTTAAAGATGTGACGCTTTCAGGGAACGTTTTTCAAACTTTGGCAGATATTGAGGCGATCGGCGATGACTTTTACTGGGATGAGTCGGGCGGTTGCGGTAAAGGTGGACAAAATGGTTTGCCTGTAGGTTGCGGTGGTCCTAGTTTAAGGATACGTGATGTGGTGGTGGGAGGAGAAGCGGCTTAGAGGATGTTTCAGAAGTATTGTTTTAATCATTAGATCATTTAGATCCCCCCTACTGGTTAAAAAGGGGGGTAAAAGTCATTTCAAGGGTAGGTTATCTCGCTCCCATGCTCTGCGTGGGAGTGCCATATACGAGGCTGCCTTTCATAATTATATTAAGGTAGCAGCCCACAGTTAAGCATCCCTTGACAGAACCAGGGAATGAGGAAGGTGAATTATGGTTACAACGGCAATACCAGCAGAAACTAGGACAATACTATCGAATATCAGCTGGCAAACATTTAAAATTATGCTGGCGGAAATGGGTTCGGAGCGAAAAAACCGACTTGCTTACGACAATGGAATATTAGAAATTATGACACCACTGATGCCGCACGAAAACTCCAACCGTGTGATCGAAGGTTTTGTTGTTGCGTTGTGTGAAGAGTTTGGCTTGGAGTTTAAACGTGCTGGTTCACTAACTTTAATACGAGACAATTTAGAACGAGCAAGTGAACCAGATAGCAGCTACTATATTCAGAATGAATCTAGAGTCAGGAACAGAGAAAACATAGATTTAGCAATTGATCCACCGCCAGACTTAGTGTTGGAAGTTGAATACTCCAAACCCAAAGTTGATAAGTCAAAAATTTATACAGCAATTGGTGTGCCAGAATTCTGGCGGTACAACGGCAGTGCATTGCGAATTTATATACTTAATGATGGGCAATACACAGAAGTTGAAACTAGCCCGACTTTTGCATCCGTACCAGTAAAGGAAATTCCCCGGTTTATTCAAGAAACTAAAAAGAATGGAGAAATGGCAACAACACGCGCTTTTCGTGCTTGGGTCAAACAGCAGATTGCTATCATACATCCATAAAAGGGCGTACTATGAGCAAAACAAACTTCTCAGCTGATATCTCCCCTGAGGAACGTCATAGAAAGCTCGTTGAAATGTCGGAGGAAGAAATCGATTACTCTGATATTGCACCGCTTGATGAAGACTTCTGGAAAAATGCTGAGGTTTCGTGACCTCAGAAGAATCAAATGTCAAAATAATTACATTTGATTTCACTCCGTTCTCATCCGCCTAGGACTGAAAGTCCCAGGCTAATAGGCGAAGTCCATTAAAATGGACTAAAATTGGAGCTAAGGTTTGAGTATATTTAAACACGATTGTCTCGCTCCCATGCTCTGCGTGGGAGTGCCTAAAAGGAGGCTCTGCCTCCTATAATTTAACTATCTAGAAGTTAATTGCTTGCCCGCTCGTCTAACCAAGTCACTAAATCAGCGATTGATGACATTCTAAAAAGCGCTCTAGCTAAAGCTTCTAACTGTTCTTTGTTGAAAACTTGAACTCGCTCAAGAATTGACGAATTTATTTCACCAAAGCGTTCATTAAGTAAAGACAGACACAATCTAAGTTCTCCTTTCTGTTCTCCCTTCTGGAAAATATCCTGATAAATAACTGACTCTTGCATAATATCCTCGCTCAAAAATTGCCGAATCAAGTTTTTCTCAAATTTCAAACCCGCTAATATTTCTGTGTAAGCTGCAATATTCTGCCTTGTCTCCCTATCCGAAATTCTAGCAACGCTCTGGGCAACCTGCGATAATAATCCTTGGGGTGAGTTTGTTTGCGTTAAGGGTGCTAACGGTAAGAGTGCAGGATTATTGAGAAATTGCACGGAATCTTGTTCCCACATCCGCAAAACGCGATAGCGATGAGTTGTCGTCTCACTGCGATATTCTTCGGTGAAGGCAATTTCGTCATTTGTTTGTTGTAAAAAAATGACGACTTGGGTTACAGGGACTTTATACTGACGTATCAATCTGACAGAATAATCCAACATCCGAAAAGAAATCGGTGTTTTAGATCTTGTTATGGTTTGAAATTCAATGTGTAAAATGGGGTTTTCTGTTTGCAGAAATGTCAAGGAATCAGCGCGAATTGGTTCAATGCTCAATTCTGTTTTTAAGACTTCGATGCTTCGTGGTTCAACCGCTAGCAACCAACGCGCAAAATCGGTTGGATACTTTTCAGCTAAGATTTTACAACCGTTGTCGTAGCTCACAAATTAAAATCTAATTTACACTGATATAATTTTATTACTTAGTTGCTATCAACAAGATTTTTCAATAGAAATAACCTAGTTCAGAAGAATCGTTGGTTGGGTTAAGCGATCGCCCTTGGCGGCTGCTTCAGGAGCATCGCCACTGCGTTTGCGTAAGCAGATAGCCCAACCCAACAAAACCCAAGACTGAGGGTGAAGAGTGGAAGTTTGAAGTTCTGAAGTGGAAGTTTCGAGTTCTAAAATGGAAGCATACACCACAAGGTAGGGGCACAACATGCTCATTGGTTTCAACTGAAGCCCCGAGTCTTAAGGGCTAGACAAAGAATTCACACTTGTACATAACCGAAAATATGCAATTTGGATGTGTTTTAGTTTATGAATGTATATACACACTAACCTGACTCAGGCACAATGCAGTTAGATGGTGAAAAGTTAAAACAGTTACAAGATGCCTTACTCAGCGCTTTTCCTGACCAAGGAGAATTAGAACAGCTAGTTAGATTCAAACTGAATGAAAGTCTTAACACAATTGCGGTTGCTAATGGCGCGAATTATTCTTATGTTATATTCAAGCTTATTACATGGGCTGAATCTGAAGGCAAGTTGAGAGAACTGATTTCTGCGGGATGTAGTGAAAAGCCTGGGAATTCTCAGTTAATGTTATTTTGTGAACAACTGCGACAACAGCAAGCTACAACAAAACAATCTTATAGATTGATGAATCCATGCACATTTGACTTGGGCGAATTAATTAGAAGCTGTTTGAACATATTAGAAGACAAACAAGGACTTGTTGGACTCGCTGTTCCCTATAACCAAGATCCTTTTTTGATATACTTCTGCGAACGTCTGAAGGAAAGAATTGGTAAAAGTCACACTGACAACAAACAGCCTTTGACATTGGATAATTATCGCACTTCTGTAGACACAGCAGTAACGACAATGAAACGATACAAAAAACTTCTACAAAAAGGCGATGTCATTTGTCCAATTCGAGTTGCTGTCTCTGACCCCAATTCAAGTCATGAATTCTGGAAAAAAATTTCGGCTGAATTTCAAGATCCTCAAAATTCTTTTGAACACCGCTTCATCATAATTATGGTGAGCAGTGAATACAAATTTTTTCCACAAGGTGTCACTCAGCTAACACCTCCACAGTTCACGAAAGCGGATGCTCATGAATGGATTCTTGAGGTGACAGATAATTTGGGATGGAGAGAAGAAGATAGAAATAAGTGGAAGCGATATATGATTGATGAATGTCTTGAGAGTGAATGCTTAAATATTAGGTCAGTTTATGAGCATTTAGACCACGCTATTAAACTTTTGCAACAAAACCATACAGCAGAAGCTTTTCTACAAGAACTTGAGATTTGAGATGTCTAAACGCTCTATTGATACCTCTACCAGCTTCTCTACCATCGCTTACGAATCCTTGGAGGACTCTCGTGAAATCGAAACTCTGGAAATCGCAGTATCTGAAGAAAACCCTGCAAAAAAGACGATAACAATATATAAGGAACCCTACTTACCTGATGACAAGTTAGTTGAAGCAGTTAATTTGGCGATCGCCCTTGGTCGCCCCTTACTATTACAAGGCGAACCTGGTTGTGGTAAAACACGGTTAGCCTATGCTGTCGCTTATGCCTTGGGCTTACCTTTGGAAGTCAGTTATATCAAGTCTACCAGTCGTGCTCAGGATTTACTTTACACTTACGATGCTGTCAATCGCCTTTATGATGCTCAGTTAGGGACTGAAGGATCGCGTAGTCGAGACATTCGCAATTATATTCATTTAGGTTCATTGGGAAGAGCGATCGCACGCGCTCAATATGGGCGTCGTTCTGTGGTGCTAATTGATGAAATCGACAAAGCTGATCTCGACTTTCCCAACGATTTGTTATGGGAGTTGGATCGGTTGGAATTTCGCGTTACTGAAGCTCCAGAGATATCTTACACTGTTGGCGACAACCCAGCATTACGTCCAATTGTGTTTGTCACGCACAATGAAGAAAAAGCATTACCAACTGCGTTTCTGCGTCGATGCATTTTTCACTACGTGGAATTTCCCGAAACAGAGGAGGATTTGCAACAGGTTTTAGCAACTCACCAGATTTCTAACCAAGAATTGAGCAAAAAAGCTATCAAAGTTTTGTTAGAACTTCGCAAACTTGATCTTAGCAAGCGACCAGGTTTAAGTGAACTGCTGGACTGGGTGGGTTATTTGGAAGCGGTAAAAACTCCGGTAGAGGAACTTGACAAATTGCCATATTTGGGAGCGTTGCTCAAACTAGAGAGCGATCAAAAACGCGCAATGGAGGTATTTGGCAAGCAGTGAAGCAACCCAAGTTACCCGCGTTTCTCTGGGAGTTATTTCAAAAGCTACGCCGTCGTGGGTTTCCACTCACACCAGATGACTATGAAACGCTGCGACAGTCTTTGCAAGCTGGCTTTGGTTGGTCATCACAAGAAGCGCTGCGAGATCTATGCAATTCCCTCTGGGCAAAGTCGCGCCAAGAACAGGAAATTCTCACTGCGTTGTTTAACCAACTTGCACCAAAAAACGAAGATTGGCAATTGTCTTCTGTGCAAGCGCAAAACAATTCTGATGGGACAGATTCGTCAAAAAAAGAGCAGCATCAAGATGTTCCGGAGGCTCAGAAGCATGACGAGATTGTAACCGAATCTCGTAGCGGCTTACCTCCGATCTTCTTAAAGGATGTGCAACTTTCTGAACGTCGGTTTATCTTCGTACCGCAATTTCCATTAACTTATCGAGAAGTCGCTCAAACTTGGCGGCGCTTACGCCGTCCCGTGCGGGTGGGAGCAGCAACAGAACTGGATGTTGAACTCACAATTGCGCGTCGTTGTCAACAGGGATTTGCAACTTCTGTTGTGTTAAGACCGAGACGCCGCAACGTTGCGCGGTTACTCATGCTTGTGGATCGTCAGGGTTCAATGACTCCTTTCCATCGCTTTTGTGAAGAGGTTTGCAGAGCAATTCAACAAGCAGGGAGATTGGAAGAAACAGCAATTTATTACTTTCACAACGTTCCTGCTGAAGGTGCGGATGAGCAAGTGCTAGAACCTCTGGGTAAAGAACTCTTTCCAGTTCTCGATTCCATTTTGCCCCAGATAACTCCCCTCAAAACAGGTTATCTCTACGAAGATTCTGAATTGCTTTCTCCTATTGCATTGGAGGAAGTTCTTCAAAAATATGCACCGGATGCATTCGTAGTGATGATAAGTGATGCTGGTGCTGTGCGTAAATATTATAATGTCGTGCGTCTGTTAGATACCATCTCTTTTATCAAAGCACTCCGCGCTTACACTTTAAACTATGTTTGGCTGAATCCCCTGGCAAAGTCATATTGGAAAGATAACACCGCCGCCCAGATTGCACGCCATGTACCGATGTTTCCTTTGAATCGGGAGGGCATCCAGCAGGCAGTGAATGTGCTACGCGGACATCAATATATAATAGAAAAACCTCTATGAGTACTCTATAAAGTAAAATTAAGAAAGCTTTATTATTTCAAATTTTACCTTTCACCTCCTCAAGTCAAATAGGAAGCTATCATTGGATTTTGAAATCATTGGAGAAATTACCAACATAGAAATCATTGCAGTTGGTAATTCGATTCGTGAGTTAGAGCGCCTGCGAAAAGTTTATGGCTCTAGTAGATGGAGAAAACTTAAAGGAATAGCAACTATCAGTTTAAATGATGGCACTGTTTGCGAGGCTGAACTTCATTGGTATGAAGCACACGGCATTGGTAAAAAAGAAATCAAAATAAAGTATATTTTGGATTAACCATTATGAATGAGAATGCTATCAAAACACAATTTGTCGTCTGCATCAAAAATGAGAATTACGCCGCATCCTTGGAAGTGCGAAAAATATATCAGGTCATTCCTGATAGTAAAGCTATTGAGCATCACATGATGCGAGTGATTGATGAATCACAAGAGGATTATCTATATCCAGAAAATTATTTTGTGCCTATTGATTTACCAAAAGTGGCTGAAGATATTTTTTCAATCAGTGCCTAACATCATGTCTTAACTTGTA
>NZ_CAWPKW010000234.1:0-4144 GCF_963888615.1 Brasilonema octagenarum UFV-OR1
AGAGGTAATTCAGGTGCTGGGGGTAAAGTGTCTAAACGGCTGAACCAGTAATCCTGCGATCGCTTCACCAAATCTGGATCTTCCAAAACTTTCTTATTGATAACATAATCCCGGAATGATAGTTCCAACGGCGGCAATAAAAGCTCAGGATTCTGGTAAAGTTTATTCCACTCCTGGTACAAAATTCGAGCACTCGCAGCATCCATCATCAATAAATCTATACTGATGTGAAGTCGAACGTGCCCCTTATCCAAATAAGTGGCTCGAATATCGAACAAGGGCCACTGCTGTGACGGTAACACTTGGTGGGATAATTTTTCTCGAATGGCTTCTAATTGAGCGTCTACTTCTTTCCTTTCCAGTCCTCGCAGATCCAATATTGAAATTTCATAGCATGGAACTTTCTCTAAAATCTGTTGCTCACCTGTAGGCAGAACGATTGCTCGCAGCATATCGTGGCGCTCAATTAACTTCTGCCAAGCATATGTAAGCCGTGACAAGTCTAAATTGCTAGCTTCAAATTCAATGTAACCATTAATGGCTACATTGCCTAACTCAAATATGCCACTGCGCCCCACCCAATAAGCTTGCTGGATGTCAGTCAGAGGAAAAGGTTCGTATCGCCTGCTAGGATCTGGCTTAATGATTGGTAGAGAAGTTGCGTTTGTATCGGTTAAGCGTAGCAAGCGGATAATCTCTAATTTATGCTTTGCCAATGAGTCAAGTAGCTCTTTTGTCAATACTCCTTTTGGTGCTTCAATACTTAATTGGTCATTTTCAACCCATAATTTCACACCACGTTTGTCGAGTTCAGTTAAAAGTTCATTTCTGTTCATAATGTGAATCTCTCCTTATCATCGCTAGGTTGAGTAGATAAGGGCTTTTGTTTGATTTTTGCTAATGTTAATTGCTCATCCACAGCCAAAGCCAGTTCTGCAATATTGGTTGTTTCTACCAACAATTGCTTCATAGACACGTTTACTTTTAGTGAGGAAAGCAACTGGTTTCTCAACTGCACTAATTTCAGTGAATCCATCCCCAACTCAAAGAAATTATTATGGATACTTACTGCTTCTATCTGAAGGAGTTCTTGCACAATTTTGGCTAAAGTTCGCTCCATTTCAGTTTTTGGAGGCGCTAAGACCACTTCTGACTTCGACGCTATATTGAGGCTGGGCAGCGCCTTGCGGTCTACCTTTCCATTGGGGGTTAGAGGCAAGGCATCTAGGAGAATATATTCAGCAATGCCCATGTACTCCGGTAGCTTCTGCTGAAGGTACTCCCGCAACTGGTCAGAAATTGACTGCGACCTCTGAGTCGTTTTGGGTGATAACCACTGCTTGGTATGAGCTAAATCTATTTTCCCACCCACAAAGCTATAAAGCAGAACCTGACTTGATTCCAGCCTAAATAAATCTTGCAGTTCGGCAAATTCTAGGTAGCCAATGGGACAGAGTCCAATTTGGTGTACTGGTGCGGAGTTCATCAGCAACTGACCAATATGACCCGCTTCTAGGAGACAGAAGTCCATTGCCCGTTCCCCATACATCGGGGTAATAGCACTTAGTTTGCCAATCAAAAACAACTGAAAGGCGGATTGCTCAAAAAGTGGTTGATTGCCACCATATATACTGCTTTCAATTTCGCTCTTTGCAGTGAGTAACACCAAACGGTGGTCAGCGGGATGATAATAGTATATACCTGCTTCGAGGTGTTCTACTCGGTTGGGTTTGATGAATAAGTAAGTCTGCACAGGATAAAGACTCCCAGCAGAAGGATAACGATATTTTGGTAGAGGATAATCATCCAGTTTCATCTGAGAAAGGCAGCTTAAACTAAGGCTAAACTGTTCCAAGGAGATAGGTTGAGGTAGAAATTGCCTATAACTTTGACGCTCAAGGTATGCTTGGGTTAGGGCTTCATCAAATTCAGGTTTGGGCAACTGGATACTGGTTTGAGAAGATTCTAGCTGTCGTAATCCCGGTTGCTTGAGCTTAAATTCAATCCGCTCTACAGGGTCGAGTACCACTCCTTCAAGTTGACGGGGTTGGTAAGCTTCTACTAAATTTTGATTTGGTGAAAGCGGATTGGTGGAGATAGATTCTTGAGCGGGGACAACATAAGCTATAAGCTGCTTGTTCTTTTGTGACTCTCTCACTGCAGTAACCACCACCTCCTTAATCATGGGATGTTGTTTCAATGCCGCCTCAATTTCACCAAGCTCAATGCGGTAACCATTGATTTTGACCTGAAAATCTTCCCGCCCCAGAAACTCAATATTGCCATCGGGCAAATAGCGTCCCAAATCGCCAGTTTTGTACAACCGCTCTTTAGTGACGGGATGGGTAATAAAGCTGGCTTTTGTCTTGTCTTCATCTTGCCAGTAACCTAATGCCAGTCCTATACCCCCGATATAAAGCTGTCCGGAAACCCACACAGGACTTGGTTCCATCAACTCATTGAAGACATAAAAACGTTGATTCAAGAGCGGTTGTCCATAGGGAATACTCTTCCAATTTGGGTTTACTGTCGAAATCTCATAGCAAATCGACCAAATGGAAGCTTCGGTTGCTCCTCCCAAACTCACTATCTTGAGATTTGACCACAGCGCTTGAATTTGCCCTGGTAAACTAAGAGGTAGCCAATCCCCACTCAACAAAGCCAATCGCAGTGATGTCGGTGCTTTTCCCGGTTGTGTGGACAAATATTCCACCAACATCTGCATCAGCGCCGGAACTGAATTCCACAGGGTCACTTCACTTGATACCATTAACTCTAGCCAGTGAGCGGGGTCTTTGCTTGCTTCTTGTGCAGGGATGACAATTGCTCCTCCTGCCGCCAGAATACCAAAGATATCGTACACTGACAGGTCAAAATTCAACGCTGACAGGGCTAACACGCGGTCAGATGATCCAATTCCAAAGCGGTCATTGATGTCTAATATGGTATTGACTGCACCGCGATGGTCAATCATCACCCCTTTGGGTAGACCTGTGGAACCGGAAGTGTAAATGATATAAGCTAAATCACAGGGAGACTGCACTGATTCTATGTGACTAGAGTTGCTTTGTTTCAACTCCTCAGTCTCAACATATAAACGCTGAATACCTGATTGCCAAGACAGAGCGCGATCTAGCTGAGGCTGAGTCACAACCAGCTTGACTTGCCCTTGTGCAAGCAGGTACCACTGTCGTTCCTGGGGAAGTCCGGGATCAATGGGCAAATAAGCCGCCCCGGACATTAAGATTCCTAGTACCGCGACAATCTGCTCCCACCCTTTGTCCATCACGACAGCAACCAGCGTGTTGACAGTGACTCCCAACTGCCGCAATCGATGTCCTAATTGATTGGCGCGTTGGTATAATTCTTGATAAGTGAGCGTGCGCTCTGGGGTAATGACTGCTGGGGAAGTAGCTCGCGCTTGTACCTGGTTAATAAACAGACTGTGTAAGGTTTCTTCAGAAATGGGTGCGCCTGTATTATTCACCGCAATTCGTTGGGACAATTGCGCTTCTGGTAATAATTGCCGATGAGTCTCAACCCAAGCTGAGTCGGAAGTAGCTAGCTGCTCAAGAAAATGGTAGTAAGCTCCAAAGATATCGTCGAGAAGACCTTCAGGGAAAAGTTCTTCGACCGCATCCCAGTTGAATACTAATGCTCCATTTTGCTCACTGACTTGATGATCCAGCCAGACTTGTGGTGTTTGGCTGATGCTATAGACCACCTCTCCTAATTGATTCAAGATTGATCTGTTGTGACCAAATGAGTCCATACCCAGGGTGCTGGTAAAAACCACTGGCATAAATTGATAACTCTGTTGCCGACGGCTTAGTTCTCGCTGAACCTGCAAACCACTAACATAGCCGTGGTCTAAATCCTGCCACAGTTGCTGTTGTAATTGTTGAGCACGGGTAGTAAACGAATTAGGGACTGAGTTGTCTACTTCTAAAAGTGTCAGCGAGGTAAAGTCCCCTACAAGGTCATTGACTTGGGGATGTAGGGATAGACGATGAAACAGGGTAAGATTGATGGTAAATTTCGCGCTTTTGCTCCACTGGCTGAGGATTTCAGCAAAAGCACTTAGCAATACCCCGGAAGGAGTTAGATTGACTTGGTTAGCCCGGTCTTTCAATTGTTGCCATTG